>JBKOUH010000456.1:0-6311 GCA_046723285.1 Pseudomonadota bacterium | reverse complement strand
GCCGCACGCGGAGCACGGGACCGGGAGCGGTGCCTTCGAACCCCCATATCCCTGTCTCGGGCTTGCCTGCGCCTTGCAAGGCCGCCTTGCCGGTCCGCGCGGTCAGCGTGTAACGCGCGTCTCCCGGGCCCTCGGCCGCGGCGGGCCATGGCAACGCCAAAAGCGACGCGGCGCCCGCGCCGGCGAGAACGCGGCGGCGCGAAAGCGTGAAGCGGTCGACAGGCGAGGGCATGTTTCGCATCATGCAACAGCTTAGCGCGGCAGCGGTTCCCGCGTCATCGTCTTCCCGCCCTTGCGCGCGGCCCCTGGTGCCGCACCCCGAGGGACTGTGCTACGGTCCCGCGGCGCAAATTGGGGTCCATCATGCCGATCGTCAACCGCATCGCCGAATTCCATCCCGACATGACCGCGTGGCGGCGCGACATCCACGCCCATCCCGAAACCGCGTTCGAGGAGCACCGCACCTCGGAAGTCGTCGCCGAGAAACTGAAGAGCTTCGGCGTCGCCGTGCACAAGGGCCTGGCCGGCACCGGCGTCGTCGGCACGCTCAAGGCGGGCAAGGGCGGGCGCGCGATCGCATTGCGCGCCGACATGGACGCGCTCCACATGCCCGAGGCCAACGGCTTCGCGCATGCCTCGAAGCACAACGGCAAGATGCACGCCTGCGGCCACGACGGACACACCACGATGCTCCTCGGCGCCGCGCGCTATCTGGCCGAGACCAAGAATTTCGACGGCACCGTGCATTTCATCTTCCAGCCCGCCGAGGAGAACGAGGGCGGCGGCCGCGTCATGGTCGAGCAGGGCCTGTTCGAGAAATTCCCGGTCGAGGCCGTCTACGGCATGCACAATTGGCCGGGCATGCCGCCGGGCAAAGTGTCGGTGCGGAGCGGCCCGACCATGGCGGCGTTCGACATCTTCGAGATCGTGATCCAGGGCAAGGGCACCCACGGCGCCATGCCCCATCTCGGCATCGACCCGGTCGTGGTCGCGGCCGAGATCGTGCTGGCGCTCCAGACCATCGCCAGCCGCACCACCGACCCGCTCGAATCGATCGTGGTGAGCGTCACGCAAATGCACGGCGGCGACACCTGGAACGTGATCCCCGACCAGGTGACCCTCCGCGGCACCGCGCGCTCGTTCAAGCCCGAGATTCACGACGGCATCGAGCCCGCGATCAAGCGCATCGCCGGCGGCATTTGCCAGGCGCATGGCTGCACGTTCACGCTGCGCTACGAGAAGCGCTATCCGCCGACCATCAACACCGACGCCGAGACCGAGTTCTGCGCCAAGGTGGCGGCCGGCATCGTCGGCCAGCAGAACGTCGTGCGCGATCATCCGCCCTCGATGGGCTCGGAGGATTTCGCCTGGATGCTGCAGAAGAAGCCGGGCTGCTACATCTGGATCGGCAACGGCGGCGCCGAAGGCGGCTGCCTTCTCCACAATCCGCACTACGACTTCAACGACGAAATCCTGCCCATCGGCGCGAGTTACTGGGTGAAGCTGGTGGAGACGGCGCTGGCGAAGTGACGGCCGCCGCTTCGCGGCGGGAGATCCTTCGCTTCGCTCAAGATGGCTGTGAAGGCGCGCGGTTGACCTATCCGCGCGCGGATCGAGCGCATCCGGTCGTCCGTCACACCGGATGCAATCTCGACAACCGGGCGCTCACGATAGAACCGACCAGATCAGCAGCCCGACGGTGAGCGCCATCAGAACCGCGGCGAGCCACCCGAGCAGCTTCAGCCATAACGGCAGCGACAGCGACCGAATGCCCTTGCCGGTCGAGCTCACCAGCATCATCGCGATCATGATGGGCACGGCGACCACGCCGTTGATGACGGCGGTCCAGAACAGCATCGCAATGGGATCGAGGTCGGTCGCCGCGAGCGCGCCGCCGCCCAGCGTCGCCGCGCCGACGATGGCATAGAAGCCGAGCGCGCGGCTCGGCGGCAATTCGAGGCTGCCGCGAAGCCCGAAGACTTCCGCCACGGCGTAAGCGGCCGATCCGGCAAGAATCGGGACCGCAAGCAAGCCGGTGCCGATGATTCCCGCCGCGAACAAAATGAAGGTCAGTTCGCCGGCAATCGGCCGCAACGCTTCGGCGGCCTGCGACGCGGTCTCGATATGGGTGACGCCGTTGGCATTCAGCGTGGCGGCGGTCGTCACGATGATGAAGAAGGCAATGAGATTGGAAATGGACATGCCGGTCCAGGTATCGACCGAAATGTGCGTGAAATAATCGTCCTGCGGATGCGACGGCGCGCGATATTTGTGGCGATGGCTGAGGCGTGATTCCTCGGCCTCCTGGGAGGCCTGCCAGAAAAACAGATAGGGGCTGATCGTGGTCCCGAACACCGCGACGATGGTGAGCAGATAATCGCGTTGCAGCGAAAAGGACGGAACGAACGTCGAGACCGCCACCTGGCCCCACGGAATCTGAACGCTGAACGCGGCCGCCACATAAACGAACAAGACGAGGGTCAGGAACTTCAGGTACCCGGCGTAGCGATGGTAGGGGATGAACACCTCCGCGATGAGGCATGCCAGGCCGAATGCGACCGCATAGAAGAGCGCCGAGCCGCCGCCGACGAGCCGCAAAGCCTCGCCCATCGCCGCCAAATCGGCCGCGATATTGATCGTGTTGGCGACGACCAGCGACGCGACGAGCAGATACACGACGATCGGCGGCAGCCGGTGCGCGATGCTGTGCGCCAAGCCGCGCCGCGTCTGCCAGCCGATGCAAGCGCTGACGATCTGGATCGCGGCCATGAACGGCAGCGTGAGCAACATGGTCCACGTGAGCGCGAATCCGAATTGCGCGCCGGCCTGCGAATAGGTTGCGATGCCGCTCGGATCGTCGTCCGCCGCGCCGGTGGTGAGACCCGGGCCGAGGGCCTTCCAAAGTCTCCGCAACGCGCCTCGCTTCGCCATGCCCGCTTCTCTCGCGCCGTTCACTCGCCCGCGCGTGGATCGAGCGCGTCCTGCAAGCCGTCGCCCAGAAAATTGAACGCGATCACGGTCAGCATGATCGCGAGGCCGGGATAGATCACGAGCTGCGGCGCCTGGGTCAGCATCTCCTGCGCGTTGGAGAGCATGTTGCCCCAGCTCGCGATCGGCGGCTGGATGCCGAGCCCCAAATAGCTCAGCACCGATTCGGCGAGGATGATGCTGCCGATCGAGAGTGTCGTCGCCACGATCACGGGGCCGATCACGTTGGGGAGGATGTGCACGAGCATGATGCGCCGCGCCGGCGCGCCGAGCGCCACCGCCGCGCGCACGAACTCGCGCGTCCGCATCGAGAGCGTGGCGCCGCGCACGAGCCGCGCGACGCCGGTCCAGCCGACGATGCTGATGATGAAGATGATGCGATAGAGGCTCACGCCTTCGGAATAGGCGATGCTGTCCGGCACGCCGAGCTTCTTCAAGTCGACGGCGGCGAGCACGATCAGCAGCGCCAAGCTCGGCAGCGAGATCACGGCGTCGGTCAAGCGCATCAGGAACGCGTCGAGCCGGCCGCCGTAATAGCCGGCCAGGATGCCGATCGCGGTGCCGATTAGGGCCGCGGCCAGCGCCGCGGCAAGTCCGACCATGAGCGAGATGCGCCCGCCATACATGATCCGCAGCAGCACGTCGCGCCCGGCCTCGTCGGTGCCGAGCGGATAAGACCACGACGGCGGAAGGAACCGCTTGCCGAGATCGGGGTCGTTGGGCCCGTGTCCGAGCCAGCCCTCGACGAGCGGCGCGCCGATCGCGGCGGCGACGACAATGGCCAGCACGAACGCGCTCGCAACCGCGCCGCGATGGCGCAGGAAGCGCGTGAGCGCGCGATTGCGCGCGGCCGGGCGTTCGGCTGTGGCCAGCGCGCCGGTCATGACCGGGCGGTCATTGGTAGCTGATCCGGGGATCGAGCGCCGCGTAGCCCATGTCGGCGGCGAGATTGCCGACCAGCACGAGCAAGGTCGCGAACAAGAGGCCGATCAGCGCGAGGTTGTAGTCATTCCCCAAGATCGCGTCGTAGATCATCTTGCCCATGCCGGGATAGGAGAAGACGGTCTCGGTGATGAGCGCGCCCGAGAACAGCGAACCGAATTCGAGCGCGATCACGGTGATGACCGGGTTCAGCGCGTTGCGCATCGCGTGGCCCCAGATCACGCGCCGCTCGGCGAGGCCTTTGGCGCGCGCGGTGCGCACGTAATCCTGGCGCAGCGCGCCGATCGCCTCGGCGCGCATGAGCCGCGCCACCGAGGCAAGGTTCAGCAGCGTCAGGCACGCGACCGGCAGCACCAAATGGCGCACGCGGTCGAGGATGCCGCTGGAGCCGACCGTCTCGATGCCGCCGGCCGGGAACCAGCGCAGCTCCACCGCGAAAACGAGGATCAGCATCAGCGCGAGCCAGAACGGCGGCACCGATTTGCCGGCGAAGCAGAAGAGATTGATGCCGTAATCGGCGAGGCTGCGCTGGCGCACCGCGGCCGCGAGGCCGAGCGGGATCGCGATCGCGACCGAGAGCACGAAGCTCGACACCATCAAGATCGAGGTGCGGCCGAGATAGGGCGCCATCACCTCGAGCACGGGCCGATTGAACGTGCGCGAGAAGCCGAAATCGCCGCCGAGCGCGGCGGTGAGCCAGTTCCAGTAGCGCTCGTAGATCGGCAGCTGCAGCCCGAACAGCTGGCGCAGGCGCTCGCGGTCGTCGGGCGTCATATTGGGATCGCCCGCGAGCATGATGTCGATGGGATCGCCGGGCATGAGCCCGATCAGCGCGTAGACGACGAACGACATCAACGCCAGCACGACCAGCGACTCGAACGCGCGCACCACGACGAAGCGGGTCATGCGGCCGGGTCCCCAATCGATTTCGTTTTCTCGCTTGGCCCCGGGCTGATCACTTCGATTTCCACTCCTCGACCCAGAGCGACGAGGTGGCGCTTTGGCCGGTGGGGTGCACGCCCTCGAGCCAGAGCGGCATGACGAAGCCCACGGTGCCGAAGAACATCGGGAGGGCCGGCAGATCCTCGGCGTAGAGCTCCTGGTAGCGGTGCCAAAGCGCGCGCCGCTTGTCGCGGTCGAGCTCGCGCTCGATGCCGTCGATCAGCGAATCCATCTCCGGGTTGCGATAGCCGGTGAAGTTCTGGCCCTGCCAGCCGTTGCCGGCCGCGGGGATCATCGCCGAGTGCACGATCGTGCGCGGCACGCTCTCGGGCGAGACGATCCAGGCGAAGAAGGCGAGGCCGTCGAACTTGCGGTGCTGCAGCGTGTCGCCGAAGAAGACGCGCGCCGGCTGGCCGCGGATGCGCGCGTCGATGCCGACTTGGCGCCACTGCGCGGCCAGCACGCTCATCACCAGCTCGTTGGCCTTGATGCCGGCGACGCCGGCGAAGCCGAAGGAGAGCCGCTCGCCCGCCGCGTTGTGGCGGATGCCGCCGCGAATGTCCGACCAGCCCGCCTCGTCGAGCAGGCGCTTCGCCGCGGCGGGATCGAAACTGTATTGGCGGATGTCCGCCGCCGCCATCCATTGCAGCGGGTTCACGCTCGAATCGGCGACGGCGACCTTGCCGCCATAGATCTGGCGCGCGATCGCCGCGCGGTTGGAGGCCAAGAGCAGCGCCTGGCGCACGCGCTTATCCTTCAACGCCGGGTGCTCGAGATTGACGTCGAGATGCGAATAGCTCGTCGTCGTCTTGTAGAGATAGCGGAAGCGCTGGGGGTGGCGCGCCTCGAGCGCCAGCACCTGGTCGAGCGTCAAGCCGCCTTCGCCGGGGATGAAATCGATGCCGCCGGCGAGGAGATTCGCCTCGAGCGCGGCCGTGTTCTCGAACACGCGCAGCACGATGCGCTGGAAGAATGGCTTCGGTCCGAACCAGGTCTCGTTGGGAACCAGCACCACATGCGCGCCGGCGACGCACTCCGCGATCCGGTAGGGCCCGAAATAGAGCCCGCGCTCGGTGGGGTTGGTCTCGTAGACGGAGCGCTTCGCGTAGTCCTCGGGTTTCGCGAACGCCTTCGCCTCGAGATGGGCGGGCAGCACGCGATATCCGGCGAGATTGTTGTAGTCGAACGTGATGCGGTCGATGTGGAGGACGAAGGTCTTCTCGTCCTTCACCTCGATTTTGAGCACGCGGCGGTCGAACTCGCCCGAGACGACGCCGCTCATTGGGTGGCGGTTCACCTCGCGCGTGAACACCATGTCCTTGGTCGTCACCGGCGTGGCGGCGCCCCCGGTGGCGCCGGGGGGGGTCGCGAGCGGGAGCGCCCCCCCCCTCTTTGCGTCGCCCCGCTCGATAGCCCGCGCCAGGCCGGTGTAGAACGTC
>JBKOUH010000027.1:0-5872 GCA_046723285.1 Pseudomonadota bacterium | reverse complement strand
AGCCCGCGACGAGCCGCGCGCCGCTGATCGCGGCGCCGGTCTTCGCCATCGTGCTCTACGGGGTCGTCGTGACGCTGCTGCTGATCGCGTTCAGCCGCGCGCTGGGCGGGCTCTCGAGCAGCAGTTTCGGCGGCGCCGCGCTGCTGTGGGCGATCTACCTCTTGCCGGCGATCGTGGCGCCGGCCGCGGGCGCGCTCTTCAACGCGCTCATCTGCGGCGAGACGGGGCGCCGCGCCGCCTTCTGGCCGAACCTTGCGATCATCCTGGTGTTCACCGCCTTCGCCGTGGCGTGGCTCGTCATCGCCGGCGGCGCCTGGAACTACATCCTCGCCGCGGTGCAGCTCGCGAGTGGCTTCGCCGCCTGGTTCCTGCTGCACAAGACCGCGCGCGGCCACGTCAAACGCTAGTACCCAGTTTCGCAAAATCGCGAACCGCCCTTTGCGGTCGCGAATTTGCGAAGTTGGGTACAGGCAACAGGTCCTCCGCATGCTGGACGCTTCGGCGCACCTCTGCTAACAGGGCGGCACCGCACACGCACGCATTCGGGGCCGGATTCCCGTGACTTTGCGCCTCTACAACACGCTGACGCGACGCAAGGAAGAGTTCCAGCCGATCGATGCTGCGAACGTGCGGATGTATGCGTGCGGGCCGACGGTCTACGACCGCATCCATATCGGCAATGCGCGCCCGATCGTGGTGTTCGACGTGCTGTTCCGCCTGCTGCGCCACGAATACGGCGCCGCGCACGTGAAATACGTGCGCAACATCACCGACATCGACGACAAGATCAACAATCGCGCCAAGGATCGCGGCATCGACATCGCGACGCTCACGGCCGAGACCACGCGCTGGTTCCACGACGACCTCGCCGCGCTCGGCTGCCTGCCGCCCAGCGTCGAGCCGACCGCGACCGGCACGATCGCCGAGATCAAGGCGATGATCGAGACGCTGATCGCCAAGGGCTATGCCTATTTCGAGCAGGGCCACGTGCTGTTCCACGTGCCGGCGATGATGCAGCGCCCGCCGCTGCCGCAGCACGTCTACGGCCTGCTTTCGCGCAAGAACCGCGACGACCTCATCGCCGGCGCGCGCGTTGACGTGGCGCCTTACAAGAAAGACCCCGCCGATTTCGTGCTGTGGAAGCCCTCGACGCCCGATCTGCCCGGCTGGGAGTCGCCTTGGGGCCGCGGCCGCCCGGGCTGGCACATCGAATGCTCGGCGATGGCGCGCGCGCATTTGGGCGACACGTTCGACATCCACGGCGGCGGGCTCGACCTCATCTTCCCGCACCACGAGAACGAAATCGCGCAGAGCGAATGCTGCAACGGAAAGCCGTTCGTGCGCGTCTGGATGCACAACGGCTTCATCGAGCGCGGCGGCGAGAAGATGGCGAAGTCGGTCGGCAACATCGACAAGGTGCGCGACCTGCTCGACGAATTCCCCGGCGAAGCGCTGCGCCTCTTGCTGCTGAAGACGCATTACCGCGCGCCGCTGGAGTTCACCAAGGACGGCCTCCAAGAGGCGCGCGCCGATCTCGACTACTACTACCGCGCGCTCGCGCGCGTCGCGAACGTCGAGGCCGCGGAGGCGATGGAGGCGTCCGGCCCGTTGGAAGCGCTGCGCGACGATCTCAACACGTCGGTGGCGCTTTCGGCGCTGCATCTCAATGCCGGGCTCGCGCTCAAGGAAGACGATCCCGCGAAACTCAGCGCGGCCAAGGCCATCCTGCGATCGATCGGCGGCCTGCTCGGTCTCTTTGCGTCGCAGCCGGAACAATGGTTCCGCTGGCGCCCGAAATCCGCTTCGTCCATCGACGAGGGCAAGATCGCCGCGCTCATCGATCTCCGCCTCGCCGCGCGCAAGGCGAAGAATTTCAAGGAAGCCGACCGCATCCGCGACGAGCTGGCGAAAAACGGCGTCATCCTCGAAGACGGGCCCAAGGGCACGACGTGGCGGAGGGCGGGATGAGCGGAAAACGCATCTACCTCTTCGACACCACGTTGCGCGACGGGGCGCAGACGCAAGGCGTCGATTTCTCCGTCGCCGACAAGCGCCACATCGCGGACGAGCTCGATGCGCTGGGCGTCGACTACATCGAGGGCGGCTGGCCGGGCGCCAACCCGACCGACGACGCGCTTTTCGCCGATCCGCCGGCGCTGAAGCGCGCGGTCTTCGCCGCGTTCGGCATGACACGCCGGCCCGGGCGCAGCGTCTCCAACGATCCGGGCCTCGCCGCCATCCTCGACGCGCGCACCAAGGCCGTCGTCATGGTCGGGAAAGCCTGGGACTTCCACGTGAAGGTCGCGCTCGGAACGTCGCTCAAGGAAAACCTCGCCATGATCGGCGAGAGCGTGGCGCTGGCGAAGAAGCGCGGCGCCGAGCCGATGTACGACGCCGAGCATTTCTTCGACGGCTACAAGGCCAACCCCGATTATGCGCTCGATTGCTTGAAAGCTGCCTACGATGCGGACGCGCGCTGGCTCGTGCTCTGCGACACCAACGGCGGCACGCTGCCCGCCGAGGTGCATCGCATCGTGGCCGAGGTGACGAAAGTAATTCCCGGCGACCGTCTCGGCATCCACGCGCACAACGACACCGAGAACGCCGTCGCCAACTCGCTCGCCGCGATCGATGCCGGCGCGCGCCAGATCCAGGGCACGATCAACGGGCTCGGCGAGCGCTGCGGCAACGCCAACATGATCTCGCTGATCGCGAGCCTGAAGCTCAAGACCGATTACGAGACCGGCGTTTCCGACAAGCAGCTGGCGAGGCTGAAGCACGTCTCGCGCATGCTCGACGAGCTGCTTAACAAGAGTCCGAACCGCCACCAGCCCTACGTCGGCGAGGCCGCGTTCGCGCACAAGGGCGGCCTCCACGTCTCCGCCGTCACCAAGGACCCGCGCACCTACGAGCACATCGAGCCGGGCAAAGTCGGCAACCGGCGCGTCATCGTCGTCTCCGACCAGGCCGGACGCTCGAACATCCTGGAGCGCTTGAAGGAGATCGGCATCGAGGTGGCGCCGGATCATCCCAAGATCGGCCGTCTCGTCGAGGACGTGAAAGCACGCGAGCACGACGGCTATGCCTATGACGGCGCCGAGGCGAGCTTCGAACTGATCGCGCGCCAGATGCTGCAGGGAATTCCCGACTATTTCGAGATGGAGAGCTTTCGCGTCGACGTCGAGCGCCGCCACAACGCGAAGGGCTCGCTCGTGACCGTCTCGCAGGCGGTGGCGAAGATGCGCGTCGGCAACCAGCACTATCACGAGGTCGGCGAAGGCAACGGCCCCGTCGACGCGCTCGCGCACGCGATGAACAAGGCCCTTCTCCGCCCCTACCCCATTCTCGAGGACATGCGGCTCACCGACTACAAGGTGCGCATCCTGACGCCGCAAGCCGGCACGGCTGCGATCACGCGCGTGATGATCGAGTCGGGCGACGGCACCGGCGCGCGCTGGTCCACGGTCGGCATCTCGCCCAACATCATCGACGCGTCCTATCAGGCGCTCAAAGACGCAATCTACTACAAGCTCCTGCGCGAGAAGACGCGGGCCGCGGCGTAGCCCGGGTCTGTTTGCCTTGATGCGAAGGCCAAGATCGACCTATCCCGAGGAGCCATGAGCAAGTCCAAACCATTGAACGGTACCGAAGGCTACGCTGAAGAAGCGGAGGCGCTTACCGAACGATACGAGCGCTTGACGTTGGAGCAGGTGCATGGCGATGCCCTGCCCCTGTTCCCTAAGCCGCCGGCCTCGGTGCTGGATATCGGCGCCGGGACCGGCCGCGACGCCGCCGCCCTGGCGGCACGCGGGCATAGGGTCGTCGTCGCCGTCGAGCCGACCAGGGAGCTGCGCGAGCACGGACAGAAGGTTCACGCCGCCCACAAAATCAGGTGGCTGGATGACGGCCTGCCCGACCTCGACAAGGTGTTCGATCTCGAACGGCGCTACGACCTGGTCCTGCTGACCGCCGTGTGGATGCATCTGGACAAGGATCAGCGCCGCGCCGCGATGGCCAGTGTCGCCAGCCTGACTGAGCCCGGCGGCCGTATCGTGCTGTCGCTGCGTCACGGGCCGGTGCCGGAGGGACGGCGCATGTTCCCGGTCACGGCGGCAGAGACGGTGGCCCTGGCCGAAGGGCAGGGGCTCAACACGCTCTACAACAAGCCGCGCCTCGATATGCAGGGCCGCGATGGCGTGTCTTGGACTTGGCTGATCTTCGAGCGACCGCGTCCGGCCTAGGTCAATCGGCGCTTGCCGACGCGGACGTCAGCCGCGGAAGGCGGGCGACGGTCTTGCCGATGGCTTTCTTGGCCAACCGCAACTCGTAACTCTGTTGAAGATTGGGCCAGAAACGTGGGTCGGTGCCAAAGTAGTGGCCGAGCCGCAGAGCTGCGTCGGCGGTCACCGCGCGCGGGCCACGCAGAATCTGTAAAATCCGGTTCGGCGGCACGTCGATTTCCGTTGCGAACCGCCGTACCGTAAGCCCCAGTTCGCGTAGCTGCTCGGCGAGAATTCCGCCGGGATGGATGGGCGAGTTCGCCATACGATGGCTCGATGATGCAAAGCGATCTCAACTTTGGCACGGCAGGGTATCGCTAGTGGCCGGCACCGACAAATCCCGCGGCACCTCGGGCATCGATCCCGCCGGCCCGGCCATCGTGCTGGTGGGGCCGCAGCTCGGCGAGAACATCGGCACGGCGGCGCGCGCGATGCTGAATTGCGGGCTTGCCGATCTCCGCCTCGTCGAGCCGCGCGACGGCTGGCCCAACGCCAAGGCCGTGGCCGCCGCTTCGGGCGCCGACCGCGTGATCGACGACGCGCGCGTCTTCGCCGGCATTCCCGAGGCGATCGCCGATTGCCACCGCGTCTATGCCGCGACCGCGCGGCCGCGCGAGGTGGTCAAAGCCGTGCTGACGCCGCGCGCGGCGGCGGCGGAGCTGCGCGCGGCGCAGGCCAAAGGCGAGCGCGTCGGCATCCTGTTCGGCCCCGAGCGCTGGGGGCTTACGACCGATCAGGTGAGCTTTGCCGGCGCGATCATCGAGGTTCCGCTCAATCCCGCCTTCGCCTCGCTCAACCTCGCGCAGGCGGTCCTCGTCATCGCCTATGAGTGGCGCCTCGCCGCCGACGCGACGCCGGCGAAATACATCCCGACGCTCGAAGAGCACGGCGGCCCGACCGAGCTCGCGACGCAAGCCGACATCCAGATGCTGTTCGAGCATCTGGAGCGCGAGCTCGACGAATCGGGCTATCTCTTCCCGCCCGACAAGCGGCCGGCGATGGTGCGCAACCTTCGCAGCATCTTCCTGCGCGCCAATCTGACCGAGCCCGAGGTGCGCTCGCTGCGCGGCGCGGTGAAGGCGCTCGTCCAGCGCCGGCGCGACCTCGAGGCGCGCGGGATCAAGCCGCCGCGCCGTCGCGGCGGAGGCTGACGCGGCACCCTGCGCCAAACGGCCGTTTGACAAAGACGGAGCCGGCGCTTAGATAGCGCCCTCATTTCGGAGAACGTGGGCCGCGACCCTATGGGTTGCGGCCCCGCCCGTTTCGGGGCTTTGCCCCGCAACAGGGCCTATCCGGACAACATCGACATCGGCCAGCCCAATGCGCTGCGCCGGGAAAGGACGAAAGCGATGACCAAGCGTCATACCGCCAAAGAAAAGATTTCGCGCCGCCTCGGCGTGAACCTCTGGGGCCGCGCCAAGAGCCCCGTCAACAAGTCGGAAGCCGGCCCCGGCCAGCACGGCGCCAACCGCCGCCGCAAGATCTCCGACTACGGCACGCAGCTCCACGCCAAGCAGAAGCTCAAGGGCTATTACGCCAATATCGGCGAACGCCAGTTCCGCCGCTACTACCAGGAAGCCGCGCGGCGGAAG
>JBKOUH010000468.1:0-4658 GCA_046723285.1 Pseudomonadota bacterium | reverse complement strand
CGCGGAGGCGGCCCGGGGCTATAGCTGGACCTACGCGCCCGGCGCCGACACGATCGCGAGCCGCATCGCGCCGCCGCCGGGGTTCAAGCGCATCCCCGTGGCGCCGGGCAGCTTCGCCGAGTGGCTGCGCTACCTGCCGCTCAAGCCCGAAGGCGCGCCGGTTCTGCTCTTCGACGGCCGGCCGAAGCCCAATCAGTCGCTGCACGCCGCCGTCATCGACATCGATGTCGGCAAGCGCGATCTCCAGCAATGCGCCGACGCGGTCATCCGGCTCCGCGCCGAATATCTCTACGCCGGCGGCGCCGCCGAGCGCGCGCGGATCGCGTTCAATTTCACCAGCGGCGACCGCGTCGCGTTCGCGCGCTGGGCCGAGGGCTGGCGCCCCGTCGTCGCCGGCAACCGGGTCGACTGGCAGAAGAGCGGCGCGCACGGCACGGGCCGTCAGCGCTTCGCCGAATATCTCGCGACCGTCTTCACCTAGGCCGGCAGCAAGTCGCTCGAGCGCGAACTCGTGCCGGTCGGCACACGCAAGGTGGAAGGCGGCGACGTCTTCGTCCAGGGCGGCTTCCCGGGCCACGCGGTCATCGTCGTCGACGCCGCCGAGGATCCGAACGGCCGCCGCGCGATGCTGCTCGCGCAAAGCTTCATGCCGGCGCAGAGCATCCACGTGCTGAAGAACCCGGCCGGCGGGGTGTGGTACGATGCCGCGGCGGGCGATCCGGCGACGCCGGAGTGGCGCTTCCAGGCGGGCCACGCGCGCCGCTTCCGCGAGGCGGCGCCATGAGTACCGCGGAATCGCCGCGCGAGCGCGCCTGGACGGCCACCGTCCTCACCCTTTTTCCGGAAATGTTCCCCGGGCCGCTCGGCCTTTCGCTGGCGGGCAAGGCCCTGGCTGCCGGTCATTGGGCCTTGGAAACAGTAGACATTCGCGATTTCGCACGCGATAAACACGCCACCGTGGACGACTCGCCCTTCGGCGGCGGTCCCGGCATGGTCATGCGCCCCGATGTGGTCGACGCCGCGCTCGCTTCGCTTCCAGCGGACGAGCGGCCCAAGGTGTTTCTGACCCCGCGCGGGCGCCTTCTCGACCAAGCCAGGATCCGCGCGCTCGCCGAGGGGCCGGGCGTGGCGCTCCTCTGCGGGCGCTACGAGGGGATCAATGCCAGGGTGATCGAGGCGCGGGGGCTCGAGGAAGCGAGCCTCGGCGATTTCGTGCTCTCGGGCGGCGAGATCGCGGCCATAGCGGTGCTCGATGCCTGCGTGCGCCTGCTGCCGGGGGTGGTGGGCGACGCGGCCTCGCTCGAAGACGAGAGCTTCGCGGCGGGGCTCTTGGAATACCCGCACTACACGCGGCCGCAAGACTGGTGCGGGCGCACCGTGCCCGAGGTGCTGACTTCGGGTCACCACGAGAAGATCAAGGCCTGGCGTCTCGCCGAGGCCGAAGAGATTACCCGCCGGCGCCGGCCCGATCTTTGGGCGCGCTACGCGGCGCAACGAAAGACGAAAGGAACGGAACGATGAGCATCATCAGGCAATACGAAGCCGAGCAGCAGAAGAAGCTGACCGACGGCAAGACCATTCCCGATTTCGCGCCGGGCGATTCGCTCCGCGTCAACGTGAAGGTCATCGAAGGCTCCAAGGAGCGCGTGCAGGCCTTCGAAGGCGTCTGCATCGGGCGCAAGAACTCGGGCCTCAATTCGTCGTTCACCGTGCGCAAGATCTCGTACGGCGAGGGCGTCGAGCGCGTGTTCCCGCTGTTCTCGCCCAATGTCGACAGCATCGAAGTGCTGCGCCGCGGGCGCGTGCGCCGCGCCAAGCTCTACTACCTTAGGGGCCGCACCGGCCGCGCCGCGCGCATCACCGAGCTCGGCATGGGCCAGCGCCGCGAGGATGAAGTCGCCGTCGCCGCCGACGCGCCGAAGGCCGAGGGCGCGGGCGCGACGAAGTAGGGGTAGCGTTGCGCTGTTCGGTGCTGCGAGGCGCCTAGACGCGACCTATATTGAAGCCGTCATCCTGAGCGAAGCGTCGTCGCCCCCTTGGGTGGCGACGCGAAGTCGAAGGATCGCGTCGCAGTTTCCCCGCGATCCCTCCACTCCGCGGCCGCGCCCATCGGTGCGCCCGCTCCGGTCGGGATGACGAGGTTGATAGGGACGAAAATGACCGCCAAGCCGCGCACGTTGTTCGACAAGATCTGGGACAACCATATCGTCAACCGGCAGGACGACGGCACCTGCCTTCTCTACATCGACCGCCACCTCACGCATGAGGTGACGAGCGCCCAGGCGTTCGAGGGCCTCAGCCTCGCCGGCCGCAAGGTGCGCCGCCCCGAGCTCACGCTCGCGGTCGCCGACCACAACGTGCCGACGACCGACCGCTCCAAGGGCATCGAAGACGCCGAGTCGCTGCTCCAGGTCGAGACGCTGCGCAACAATTGCAGGGAGTTCGGCATCCCGCTCTACGACATGGGCGATGTCCGCCAGGGCATCGTGCACATCATCGGCCCCGAGCAGGGCTTCACGCTGCCCGGCCTCATCATCGTCTGCGGCGACTCCCACACCTCGACGCACGGCGCGTTCGGCGCGCTCGCCTTCGGCATCGGCACGTCCGAGGTCGAGCACGTGCTGGCGACGCAGACGCTTGTCCAGAAGCCGGCCAAGAACATGCTGGTGCAAGTCGAAGGAAAGCTGCCGAACGGCGTTGGCGCCAAGGACATCATCCTTGCGATCATCGGCAAGATCGGCACCGCCGGCGGCACCGGCCACGTCATCGAATATGCCGGCGACGCGATCCGCGGCCTTTCGATGGAAGGCCGCATGACGGTCTGCAACATGTCGATCGAGGCGGGCGCGCGCGCCGGCCTGATCGCGCCCGACGAAACCACGTTCGCCTACGTCAAGGGCCGCCCGATGGCGCCCAAGGGCGCCGCGTGGGAAGCCGCCGTCGCCTATTGGAAGACGCTGCCGTCGGACAAGGGCGCCAAATACGACCGCGAGGTGAAGATCGACGCCGCCGCGATCCCGCCGCTCGTCACCTGGGGCACCTCGCCCGAAGACGTTGTGCCGGTGACGGGCATGATCCCCACGCTCGACCAGGTCAAAGACCCGGTGCAGCGCGAGGCCTATGAGCGGAAGTACGAATATATGGGCTTGAAGCCGGGCCAGAAGGTGAGCGACCTCAAAGTCGATCACGTCTTCATCGGCTCCTGCACCAACGGCCGCATCGAAGACATCCGCTCGGCCGCCGCCGTGGTGAAGGGCCGCAAGGTCGCCGAGGGCGTGCGCGCGCTCCTCGTCCCGGGCTCGGGCCTGGTCAAGGAGCAGGCGGAGCAGGAAGGCCTCGACCGCGTCTTCGTCGAGGCCGGCTTCGAGTGGCGCGAGCCGGGCTGCTCGATGTGCCTCGCGATGAACGCCGACAAGGTCGGCTATGGCGAGCGCTGCGCCTCCACCTCGAACCGCAATTTCGAGGGTCGCCAGGGCCGCGGCGCGCGCACCCACCTGATGAGCCCGGCCATGGCCGCCGCCGCCGCCATCAAGGGGCACCTCGCCGACGTGCGCGAGTTGCAGTAGCATCCCCCTCCTCTGAGAGGGGATCGCCATGCAATATCCGAAAGCGTGGGAGCGCTTCGCGGCTGCGTTCGTCGATTGGCTGCTCTATTCGGTCTTCGTCTTCGCGTTCACGTTGCTGCTGATGGCCTTTGCCTTCGGCTCGGTGGCCATGCAGCGCATCCTCGGCTTCTTCGCCATGCTTGCGGCCACGTTCCTCATCATCGGCTACAAGGTGGTGTTCGAATCCGGCCGGTTGCAGGCGACGCCGGGCAAGCTCCTGTTCGGCTTGAAGGTCGTCGACGCGAATGGCGCCCGCGCCGGCTGGTTGCCGGTCTTGCTGCGCACCTGGCCGTGGTGGGTCTACCTCATCACCGCCATCACCCAGATCCTGCTCGTCGGCTACTGGGTCCACGGCATCATCTGGCTGGGGCTCATCGCGCTGTTCTTCACGATCCTGCTGCCGCCGGGCGGGCGGTGCCTGCACGACATGACCGCGGGTTTGCATGTCGTTAAGGGCGGTCCCGGCATGATGGGCGCGGCACGATGAAGGGCTCCCGCAACCGGTCGCGCGGAGCCGCCGCTTCTGCTATCGTCGCCGCCTGAGGAATTCCCAAAAACGAGAGGGTCAAAATGCAGTATCCGCAATGGTGGGAGCGGCTCGTCGCCGGCATAATCGACGGCGTCATCATGGCGATCGTCGTGATCATCATCAGCACGATCCTCGTGGCGATCGGCGGCAGCAGCCTGACCGCGATCCGCATCCTCGGCTTCATCGCGGCGCTGATCAGCACCGCGCTCGTCGTCGGCTACAAGGTGTTCTTCGAGTCGGGCACGTGGCAGGCGACGCCGGGCAAGATGGTCTTCGGCCTCAAGGTCGTCGACGAAGGCGGCCAGCGCGCGCCGCTCCAGCAGGTGCTGATGCGCACCTGGCCGTGGTGGCTCAACCTCCTCGGCGCGCTCGGCGCGCTCTTGTTGATCGGCATGGTGTTGAACCTCCTGATCGCGATCGCGATCATCGCGATCTTCTGCACCTTCTTCATGCCGCCCGGCGGGCGTTGCATTCACGACACCACCGCCAAGATGTATGTCATCAAGGCGGGCCCGGGCATGATC
>JBKOUH010000052.1:0-10059 GCA_046723285.1 Pseudomonadota bacterium | reverse complement strand
GTCTTGGCTCGAACGCTGGCGCGTCGCCGAGGCGCGCCTGGTCCTGACCGAGCCGAACGTGCCCGTACCCGGCGACGAGCTGGTCACGGTCGCCGATCACTATGGCGTCTACGTGCGGCTCGCCGCCGGCGCTTGACGAGTCGCGGGTGAATACGGAAGGCTCTCCCTCCGGCGAAGGAGCTCGACTTTGCGTTGGCTGCGCGGACTTATTGTGATCGCGATGCTGGCAGCGCCGGCCGGCGCCAGAGCCGAGACCGCGGACGTTCCCTATGACGGGCTCACTTTCAACAATGCGAAGCACCGGCTCTGGTATGCGCGCTTCTGGACCGGTCATTGCACCGGATTGAGCTTGTTCGTCTGCTTTTCCGGGAAGCCTTATTGGAACGAAACCATGCGCCGGCTCGTGGCCGCCGCTTCGCCCGAGCAGCGCCCGGCGCTGACCGCGCGCCTGTTCGAGCTCGGGCGCAAGATCGGCTACGAATGGGCGAAGGAAAACGACATCCGCAGGATCAACACGGATCACATCCGCGCCTGGTACGACGAAATGGAGAAGGCCGGCGAGATCGAAGCGGTGGTGGCGCGCATCGAGGCGGAGGCCGCGCGCCTGCTGGCCGGGCGATGAGCGGTCAGCGCAAGCGCGCGGTGCGCGGCGACAGCAGCCGGTAGCAAACCAGCGCCAGCCCCGCCAGGACGACGATCAGGCCCACTTTGTAGAACACGAGGCAGAGCGCCGCGACGACGCTCGCCAGCGCCAGCTGATTGACGCGCGGCCAGCGCGCCGGCCACATCGACATCGAATCGAGCCGCGCGAGGCACTTCTCGCGTCCGAGCGGCGCGAGCCAATCGGGCAGCTTCGCGCCTTCGTCGGCGAGCAGCTCGGCCAAGCGCGCGCGGCTCTTCTGCGCCGCCATGCGCAGTGTGACCGCGAGCATCGCCAGCACGACGACGAACAGGAACGACCCGAAGCCGTAGGCGAGCGCGCTGTTGAGATTGGCGAGCCCCGCGCGCGCGGTGACCGTTCCGGCGATCGATTCGAGCGCGCCCATCCAGCCCAGCTCGGCGACGCGCAAGCTCGGGAACGCGAAATCGAACACAGAGGCGGTCGGCACCCGCAAATAGACGTTTTGCAGGTGAATGAGAAACAGCATCAGGAAACTCAGGAGCGTCACGAACAGCGAGTTCTGCACCAGCGGCTCGAAGAGCTGCAGTCCGGCGCGCCGGTCGTAAGCCGCGTCGCTGCCGCGCAGGTCCGGTATGAGGCGCAATCCTTGTTCGCGATGCGCGAGCACGTAGACGAAGATCGCGACGCCGACGAGGTAGATGTAGATGCTGAAGACGAAGCCCGAGGTCAGGCCGGCGTAGAGCACGTAGACGACGAGCGCGAAGAGCCCGTTGGCGATCTTGCTGATGGACTGCGCATTGGCCGACCCGAGCAGCGCCGCCACCGACCAGTCGCGCTCCTGATACGCATCGGAGAGCCGCACGTCGGTGGGAAACGCGCCCCGGAGATAGTGCTGGCCGACGACGTAATAGTATTCCCAGAGCGAATAAGCGACGGCGACGATGAACGCGCCGGCGGAAAGCACCGCGATCGTGCGCGCGTGGCCGCGCCATTGCTCCTTGATCTTGGCCGCGTCGACGGCGTGCATGTTTTCGTCGACGACCATGTGCCGCTTCGCGAGCTGCTCGAAGATGCGCGGCAGCTCGCGGTAGGTGTAGAGGCCGAAGCCGATGATCGCCGGCACGATCAGGACGCTGCTGAGCGACCAGTTCAGCGCCGAGAGGAAGCCCACTTCCTTGGTGAGGTTCGCGCCATCGAGCGTAACCGTGTATTCGAAATTGCCGATGCCGATGAAGAGGCTCGTGCCGTTCACGGCCATGCCGAGCAGAATGAGCGCCAGCACCGTCAACGGCGGCGGCAGGCGCGACAGCGCGATCATCAGCCGCGCGACTGCCCCCGGAGCTCCGGCGTCGCGCCGTTCGATCGTCTTGGGCGGAGCGGCCGGCTCCGGCGGCCGCGGCTTCGCGGTGACGCTCGGCGGGGCGTCGCCGTGCAGCAGCTTCTTCAATTCAGCGATGCTTTGCGGCCGCTCCTCGCGCGTCATGCCCAAGGCGAGATCGATGGCCTCGAGCAGTCGCGCGCTGTAGCGGCCGGCGCCGACCTCGCGCGCGGGCTTCATCGGATCGGGCGCGCGGCGCAGGCGCGAGGACACGCGCTCGGGCGCAGCCGGCGGGCGCTCGCCGGCGATGCAGCGATAGAGCACGGCGCCGACGGCGTAGATGTCGGTCCACGGACCCTGGTCGCCGCGCGCCTCGTATTGCTCGAACGGCGCGTAACCCTCCGAGACGATCGCGGTGATGCTCTTGCTCTGGCTGTCGAAGGCTTGGCGCGCCGCGCCGAAATCGAGCAGCACTGGCCGCCCGTCCATGCGGATGTAGATGTTGGCCGGCTTGATGTCGCGGTGGAGGAAGCGCGCCGCGTGCACCTGCTCGAGCCCCTCGAGGATGGGGCCCACGACTTCCTCGATTTCCGATTCGTCGAGGGTCTTTCCGCCCGCCAACAGCGCGTCGAGCGGCTTCCCCTCGACGTACTGCATCACGAGATAGGCGGTGCCGTTGGCCTCCGCATAGCGGTGCACGGCGACGATATTCGGGTGCTCGAAATTGACGAGCGTCGCCGCTTCCTGGCGGAAGCGATCGAGGCCGGTTGTGAATTGCTCGCGCGCCGCGGTGCTGGTCGGGCGGACGTTGAAGCTGTTGATCTCGCGCGCGGCGATGCTTTGCGGCAGGAACTCCTTGATTGCGACGCGGCGGCCGATGCTGATCTCTTCGGCGAGATAGGTGATGCCGAACCCGCCCGCCCCCAAGACGCGCAGGATTCGATAGCCGTCGAACTCGTGCCCGACCGGCAGGGCGTGGATCGTCGCGTCCGACACGGAGTTCGGGCGCCCCCGGGATGCTGTTCGCGAAGGATAGAGGCGCCCCGCCCCGCACTCAATGGCGGCAGCGGGCATGAATATCTTCGGCCGCGACCGGCGCCGCGGTGCGAACGCATCGCGCGCGGCGCGCGCGCCCTGCCGCACCACCTAAGCCATATGGCGTAGATATTGGCCGCATTGATGCCAAAGTGTTGGCTAGTATCGGTCCCGCGGCCGCGCCGTTTATGGCAAAAGACAGATGGCCGCAGGGCGCAGATTTCGCTGGCGGGTTCAGGAACCGCACCGCATCTGCTCCGTAGCTGGAGGCGCCGCGGCGCCTCGAGGGGCCTTAGAGCGATCGCTTTAGAGCGACCCGCCCGATGCCGGCACATAGCCGTTGCGCATCGGAGCGGAGATAGAATCGCGGAGCCTCCGTCGCCACTCGAACCGATAGGGACAAGAGCATTGCGAGCCATCATCACAGCCGTATTCCTGTCCGCGCTCGGCGCCAATTCCGTCCCCGCGCAGAGCGTCTCTCAAGCCGGCATTGCGTTCGACGATGCCAAGCACCGCGGATGGTATGTCCGCTTCTGGACGGGTAGCTGCAAGGAACTGCGCGTCATCTGCCTCTCCGGCGCTCCGTATTGGAGCGAGATCATGCAGCGCCTTCTCGCCAACGTCCCCGCCGAGCGGCAGGAGAAGCTGCGCACGCGGCTCGTCCTGCTCGGCCAGCGGATCGGTTACGAGTGGGCGAAGGAGAACGACGTCCGCCGCATCAACAACGACCATATCAAAACGTGGTCGGCGGATCTGAAGCAGAACGCCGCCGATCCCGAGCCCGCAGTCTCGCGCATCGAGCAAGCGGCGCGCGCGCTGCTCGGCGGCACCGGCGATCCGCGCCCGGCCCACGCCGAACGGCGCTAGGCGCACCCGGCACGGACGAACGCGGACGGCGCCTAGCGCCGTCAGAGCCCATCGGTGCAAATCCGTGCTTTTTCGGCGCGGCTGGGCTAATTTCACGCCCATGACCGCGCTGCGCGCCACCACGCCGCAAGAGCTTGCCGAGACCATGCGAGGGCTCGGCGCGCGCGCGCGCGCGGCAGCGACCGTGCTGAAGCAAGCTTCGACCGAGCGCAAGAATCAGGCTCTCCGCGCCGCCGCTCAGGCGATGCGCGACGAGACGAAGACGATCTTGGCCGCCAATGTGCGCGACGTCGAAGCCGTGCGCGCGCGCGGCGCCACCGAGGCCTTCACCGACCGGCTCGCGCTAACCGCCGCGCGCATCGCCGGCACGGCCAAGGGCCTCGACGACGTCGCGGCGTTTCCCGATCCCGTCGGCCAGGTGATGGCGGAGTGGACGCGGCCCAACGGCCTCGCGATCCAGCGCGTGCGCGTGCCGCTCGGCGTGATCGGCGTGATCTACGAATCGCGTCCCAACGTCACCGCCGATGCCGGCGGCCTCTGCTTGAAGGCCGGCAATGCCGCGATCCTGCGCGGCGGCTCGGAGAGCTTCCACACGTCTCGCGCGATCGGCGCCTGCTTGACGAAAGGCTTGCGCGAAGCGGGCCTACCCGAGGACGCGATCCAGCTCGTGCCGACGACCGACCGCGCGGCCGTCGGCCACATGCTGAAGATGAGCGAGTACATCGACGTCATCGTGCCGCGCGGCGGCAAATCGCTGATCGCGCGCGTGCAGCAGGAAAGCCGTATCCCCGTGATCGCGCATCTCGACGGCAATTGCCACGTCTATGTCGACGGCAAGGCCGATCTCGCGATGGCGCGTTCGGTCGTGCTGAACGCCAAGATGCGCCGGGTTTCCGTCTGCGGCGCGGCCGAGACTCTCCTCGTCGACCGCGCGGTGGCGGCGACGCATCTCGCGCCGATCGTCAAGGATTTGCTCGACGCCGGCTGCGAAGTGCGCGGCGACGAGCCGACGCGCGCCGCCGATGCGCGCGTCAAGCCCGCGAGCGAGGACGATTACTACACCGAGTTCCTCGAGCCCATCATCGCGGCCAAGGTCGTCGACGGCGTCGGCGCCGCGATCGCCCATGTCGAGAAATACGGCTCGCACCATACCGACGCGATCGTGACCGGCGACAAGGCCGCGGCCGAGCGGTTCCTGGCCGAGGTCGACAGCGCCATCGTGCTCTGGAACGCTTCGACCCAATACGCCGACGGCGCCGAATTCGGCATGGGCGCCGAGATCGGCATCTCGACCGGCCGCCTGCATGCGCGGGGGCCCGTCGGCGCCGAGCAGCTCACCTCGATGAAATACGTGGTGCGCGGCAGCGGGCAGGTCCGCCCCTGAAAGCCTAAGTGACCGCCAAGCGAAAACCCGCGCGGACGGCGGCAACGCGCTGGCACCCCGGACCGCCTTCGCTGTTCGGCCGTGGCGCGGTCGGCTTGCTCGGCGGCTCGTTCAATCCCGCCCATGAGGGCCACGCCTATATCGCGCGCACGGCGTTGGAGCGCCTCGGGCTCGACGAGGTGTGGTGGCTGGTGTCGCCCGGCAATCCCCTAAAACCTGTGGCCGGGATGGCGCCCTTGGCCGAGCGCTTCGCCTCGGCGATGGCGCGCGCCCCAACACGCCGCATGCGCGTGACCGATATCGAGGCCGAGCTTGGCACGCGCTATTCGGCGGAGGCGATCAAGCGCCTCCGCGCCCGCTATCCGCGCCTCTCCTTCGTCTGGCTGATGGGCGCCGACAACCTCGCCCAGATCCCGGCCTGGAAGGATTGGTCATCGATTTTTCACACCGTTCCCGTTGCCGTCTTTGCCCGTCCCCACTATCTTGAACGTGCGCTGTCAGGTGCTGCTTCCGCGCGGTTCCGGGACGGCCGTCTGCCCGAGAGGGCAGCGCGGAGATTGGCCCGGCACGCACCGCCGGCGTGGATTTTCATCCATTCCCGGCTGGTCGCTGCGTCGGCCAGCGCGATCCGCGCCCGTAAGCGAGCCCGTTAGGGTTCGCCCGGGGATGAGGCCAACCGGACGGGGCCGCCCGCAATCGACCGCAGGGGCCGACCCGAGAGGAGAGTAACGCCATACCCAAACTGAAAAGCGGCACGCCGTCGGCGCAAGAGCAATTGCGGCTGATCACGGCGTCGCTCGACGACGACAAGGCCGAGAACGTGGTCGTCGTCGATCTCGAAGGCAAAGCCAGCTTTGCCGATTACATGGTCATCGCCACCGGGCGTTCGGACCGGCAAGTGGGAGCGATGGCCGACCATCTCGTCCAAAAGCTCAAAGCGGAAGGGATAAACCGGGTGCCGGCCGAGGGCATGACCCAGCGCGACTGGGTGCTGCTCGATTCGGGCGACGTCGTCGTGCACCTGTTCCGGCCCGAGATCCGGAGCTTCTACAACTTGGAGAAGCTCTGGTCCGACGAGCCCAAGCACGCGCGCGCCGCCGAGCGGATCGCGTGAAGGCTTAAGCGGCCCGGCCGTTTGCCCTAGGCTGGGTCCATGGCGATTACGATCGTTGCCGTCGGCCGGCTGAAATCCGGCCCGCTCAAGGAGCTGTGCGACGACTATCGCCGGCGGATTCCGCTGCCGCTCGAAATCCGCGAAGTCGAGGAACGCCGGCCCGTTTCGGGCGCGGAGCGCAAGTCACGCGAAGGCGCCTTGATCCTCGAGGAACTCCCCAAACGCGCATTCGCCGTGGCGCTCGACGAGCACGGCAAGGCCTATGACAGCGCCGGCTTCGCCAAGCAGTTCGCGGCGTGGCGCGGCCAGAGCGGCGACAATCTCGCCTTCGTCATCGGCGGCGCCGACGGGCTCGCGCCGGCCGTGCTCGAAAAAGCGGCGGCGCGCCTTGCCTTCGGCACCCTGACGTGGCCGCACATGCTCGCCCGCGCGATGCTGCTGGAGCAGCTCTACCGCGCTCACACGATCTTGACCGGCCACCCCTACCACCGGGCGTAGTCGGGCCGCACCGCAACACACATCCGCCACGATTGCCGGGAAAGGTTAAGGCCATGCGGCGCTGGGCGCCTGTATCCCGCCCCGTCCTTGGCCTATATAGCGGCAGTCACACGGTATTTTCGGGCTTCGACATTAACCAATGAGCCAAGCACGACCGCCCGCCCGCAGCACGCCCGCGCTGCGCCCCGTCGTTCTCTGCATCCTCGATGGCTGGGGCCACCGCGTCGAATGCGAAGACAATGCGATCTGCCAGGCACATCCCAGCCATTGGGAGCGGCTGATGGCCGAGTGTCCGCATGCGCTGCTCGACGCCTCGGAGCTGCATGTCGGCCTGCCTCAGGGCCAGATGGGTAATTCCGAAGTCGGCCATATGAACATCGGCGCCGGCCGCGTCGTGATGCAGGAGCTGCCGCGCATCGACAAGGCCGTGCGCGAGAAGACGATCCCGTCGCTGCCCGCGTTCAAGGCCTTCGCCGCCAAGCTCAAGAAGAGCGGCGGTACCGCGCATGTGATGGGCCTGCTTTCGCCCGGCGGCGTGCATTCGCACCAGGCGCATTTCGCCGAAATCGCGTGCGATCTCGCGGCGGCCGGATTGAAGGTCGCCGTGCACGGTTTCCTCGACGGGCGCGACACGCCGCCCCGGAGTGCGCTCGACTATCTCGCGCGATTCGAGAAAGACATTGCCGCCCAACGGGCGGACGGTGCATCCGGAATTCGCATCGCCACGATCGGCGGCCGCTATTACGGCATGGATCGCGACAAGCGCTGGGAACGCGTGGCGCTCGCCTATGACGCACTCGTCGACGCCAAGGGCGAGCGCGCCGACAGCGCGCGCGCCGCGATCGAGCAAGGCTACAAGCGCGGCGAGAACGACGAATTCGTCAAGCCCACCGTCATCGGCGATTACGCCGGCATGAAAGATGGCGACGGCGTCGTGATGATCAACTTCCGCGCCGACCGTGCGCGGCAGATCCTGACTGCCCTCCTCGACCTCGCCTTCGACGGCTTCGCGCGGAAGCGCACCGTGAAATTCGCCGCGGCGCTCGGCATGACCGAGTATTCGGAGGCGCTCAACAAACTGATCCCGGCGCTGTTCCCGGCGCAGGCCCTCGCCAACACACTCGGCGAGCTCGTCGCCGAGCAGGGCTGGAGGCAGCTCCGTATCGCCGAGACCGAGAAATACGCGCACGTCACCTTCTTCTTCAACGGTGGCGAGGAGCGGCAATTTCCCGGCGAAGACCGCATTCTTGTGCCCTCACCCAAGGTCGCGACCTACGACCTGAAGCCCGAAATGTCGGCGCCCGAGGTGACGGAAAAGCTCGTGGCCGCGATTGAGAGCGGCAAATTCGATTTCGTCGTCGTCAACTTCGCCAACACCGATATGGTGGGCCACACCGGCGATCTCGCGGCGGCGGTGAAAGCCGTGCGCGCGGTGGACGACGCCGTCGGCCGGGTCGAAGCGGCCGTGCGCAAGGCGGGCGGCGCCATGCTGGTTACCGCCGATCACGGCAACGCCGAGACGATGCGCGATCAGATCTCGGGCCAGGCCCACACCGCGCACACGATGAACCTCGTGCCCGTGCTGCTCTGCGGCACCGAGCGCGCTTGGCGCGGCGCGAGCCTCGGCAACGGCAAACTCGCCGACGTGGCGCCGACGTTGTTGGAGCTGCTCGGCCTGCCGCAGCCCAAGGAAATGACCGGCCGCTCGCTGATCCAGCCAAAGAAAAAGGCGCGCGCGGCCGAGGAGCGCACCTTTGCCGCGTAAGCCGATCCTCGCGCTCTTGATCGCGTTCGCCGCCGCGGCCGCCGCGGGCGCCGGGCCGGCGTTGGCCGAGACCCGCGCCGGCGACAAGGCCGATCCCAAGAAGCTCAAAGAGGTCGAGGCGCGCATCAAGCGCGAGCGCGAGGCGGCGGCGGAGCTCGTGAAGCGTACCGCCGCCATCCAAAGCGAAATCCGCGCGCTGCGCGAGAAGCTGGTCAAGGGCGCCGCCGCCACGCAGTCGCGCGAGACCACGCTGACGCGCCAGGAATCCGAACTCCGCATGCTCGAGGCACGCGAAAAGGCGGCGTCCGCCGATTTCCAGCGCCGTCAGCAGCAGCTCGCCGAGATCCTGGCAGCGCTGCAGCGCCTCTCGCTGCGGCCGCCGGTGACGCTCGCCAGCCGCTCCGACGACGCCAACGACGCCGTGCGCACGGCCTTGGTGCTACGAAGCCTCGTGCCCGAATTGGAGCGCCGCGCCGACCGCCTGAAGCAGGAAATCGCCGCCTATACCCGGCTCAAGGAGGCGATCAAGGCCAGGCGCGGCAACGTCGCCGATGCCGACAGCGCGCTCGGCCGCGAGCGCCAGGCGCTCGTCTCCCTGCTCGACCAGAAACAGGCGCTGCTGCGCGAAACCGAGGAGGAGCAGGCCGCGAGCAAGGCGCGCCTCGAGGCGTTAACCCAGGAAGCGCAAGACATCCGCGACCTCCTGGCCAAGCTCCGCCAGGACAAGGCCAAGCCCGACGCCCCGCGCACCGCGGCGCTGACCGAGCCGGGCAAGGGCAAAATCCGCTCCTTCGCCGCCTTCAAAGGCAAATTAACCCTTCCGGCCGCCGGCACGGTTGCGCCGCGGTTCGGCTCCGAGGACAAATTCGGCGAGTTCAACAAAGGCCTCGTGATCGCCGCCCGCCCCGGCGCCCAGGCCGTGGCGCCCTTCGACGGCCAGGTTGTGTTCGCGGGACCGTTCCGCGGTTATGGCCGTATATTGATCATCGAACACCGCGATGGGTATCATAGCCTCATCGTCGGGCTTGCCCGCATCGACGCCAGCGTCAAGCAATGGGTACTGGCCGGAGAGCCGGTCGGCATCGTCGGCGAGCACGACTCTCAGGGCGCGCAGCTTTACGTTGAAATTCGCTGGAACGGCCGGCCGATCGATCCGGCCCACTGGTTTCTTCCCCGTCAATCCTAGGGTATTCGCATGAAGCGCTTCGCAGTCTTCGCCTCCATCGCAGCCACCGCCCTGCTCCTGTCCGGCCCGGCGGTCACCGAGAAATCGAGCGACACCTACCGCCAGCTTGATCTCTTCGGCGCCGTCTTCGAGCGCGTGCGCTCGAGCTATGTCGACAAGGTCACCGACAAGAAGCTGATCGAGTCGGCGATCAACGGCATGCTGCAGTCGCTGGATCCGCACTCCTCCTACATGGACGCCGACGCGTTCAAGGAGATGACGATCCAGACC
>JBKOUH010000508.1:0-4855 GCA_046723285.1 Pseudomonadota bacterium | reverse complement strand
GTACATCGCGCGTTTCCCTGCGTTGCGTTTCGTATGGCGCCGATACTCCCGGGGCCGCGCACGCCCCGCAAGCGAAATCGGGTGCGCGCCGTTTGGGCTGCGGCCCACGATGCGTTGCCGTGCCGCGCGCGCCTCACTATCATCCGCGTTCTTCCTTTCACGGCAAACGCGCGGGAGCGAAACGGCAATGGCGAAACTTGCGTTCTTGGGACTCGGCGTCATGGGCTTCCCGATGGCGGGCCATCTCGTAAAGGCCGGCCACGAGGTCACGGTCTACAACCGCACGCCAAAAAAAGCCGAGGACTGGGTCGCGAAGCACAAGGGCAAGCGTTCGGCCACGCCGGCCGAAGCCGCCAAGGGCGCCGAGATCGTCTGCTGCTGTGTCGGCAACGACGACGATCTGCGCTCGGTCGTCTACGGCGACCCCTCCAATGGAAATGGGGGCGCGCTGGCCGGCATGAGCAAGGGCGCCATCTTCGTCGATCACACGACCGCGTCCGCCATCGTCGCGCGCGAGATCGACGCCGAAGCGAAGAAGCGCGGACTCGGTTTCCTGGATGCGCCGGTCTCGGGCGGGCAGGCGGGCGCCGAGAACGGCCAGCTCACGATCATGGTCGGCGGCGACGCTGCGACCTACGCCAAGGCCGAGCCGGTGGTCAAAGCCTACGCCAAGGCGGTGACCCATCTGGGACCGGCCGGCAACGGCCAGCTCACCAAGATGGTCAACCAGATCTGCATCGCCGGGCTCGTGCAGGGCCTCTCCGAGGCGCTCAACTTCGCCGCGCGTGCCGGCCTCGACACCGACAAGGTGCTGGCCACGATCTCGAAGGGCGCCGCGCAATCTTGGCAGATGGCGAACCGCTGGAAAACCATGGCCGAAGGCAAGTTCACCTTCGGCTTCGCGGTCGATTGGATGCGCAAGGACCTCGGCATCTGCCTCGCCGAAGCCAAGAACAACAAAGCGCGCCTGCCCGTGACCGCGCTCGTCGATCAGTTCTACGCGCAAGTCCAAGCCCGCGGCGGCAGCCGCTGGGATACTTCGAGCCTCATCCACCTGCTGCAGAAGGACTGAGTTGCGGCGCTGCTGCCATCAACCTCGGGATATCTCCATGAGATTCCGTCTATCACTGGCGGCCGTCCTGGCTGCGCTGTGCGCGTGTCTCGCGCACCCGAGCCAAGCTCAGGAAATCAAGGTCACCTTGTTGGGAACCGGCACGCCGATCCTCAACATCAACCGCTTCGGCATGAGCACGCTCGTCGAGACCGGCAGCCAAAAACTGCTGTTCGATGTCGGCCGCGGCGCAGCTATCCGCCTGCATCAGGCGCGCGTGCCCGCTCGCGCACTCGACGCGATATTCGTCACGCATATGCATTCCGACCATTTGACAGGCCTGCCCGATCTTTACTCGGTTGCGCCGCTGCCGACCGAGGACGGACGCCGGCAGGTCCCGCTCGAGATTTGGGGCCCGCCCGCCATCGTCGATTTCGCCAAGGCACTCGAAGCGCTGCTCGCCGAGAACAATCGCATTCGCTTTGCGGGCCGGGAGCTGAACATCGCCGCGACCAGCATCAACGCGCATGTGCTCGCCGAGGGCGTGGTCTACGAAAAGGACGGCGTGAAGGTCACCGCGTTTCTCGTCGACCACGGATACGTACAGCCTGCGTATGGATTTCGCATCGACTACGCAGGACGCGTGGTCGTTCTGTCGGGCGACACCACGTACTCGGCGAATCTCGTCAAGCACGCCCAGGGAGCGGAGTTTCTCGTTCACAGCGTCGCCATCGGCAGCCGGAAGCTCGAGGAGGCCGAGCCCGAGTATGTGGGCCGCTTCTACAAATACCTCGCGAATCCCGAGACCGTCGGACGCGTGCTCAACGAAGTGCGTCCCCGCATGGCGGTATTTTCCCACGTATCGCTCTACAGCCGGGAAGGCATTCCGCGCGCCACGGAGGAGGAGCTGGTCGCGCGCGTTCGCGCCGTCTACCAGGGCCCCGTCCTGATCGGACAAGACTTGATGTCGTTTGTGGTCGGCCCAAAAGGCGTAGAGGCCTTGCCGTATTCGCCGGAGATGCGAAGCCGCGAGCCTTAAGCGGCTATAGTGCCTTGTCGCGCTCCGCCTTCTTCGCCTCGCCCCAAAGCGCCTCGAGCTCGTCGAGATCGGCGTCGCCCGGCGAGCGCCCGCGCGCGGCGAGTTTGGCTTCAATGTAGCGGAAGCGGCGCTCGAAGCGGGCGTTGGCATCGCGCAGAGCAGTTTCCGGGTTGAGCTTGTAGTGGCGCGCAAGCTGGGCGGCAGCGAAGAGCAAGTCGCCGATTTCCTGGCCGATGCGTTCCTCCGATTCCTTTTCACCTATCGCGGCCGAGATCTCGCCGACTTCCTCATGCACTTTGTCGAGCACGGCGGCAGCATCGGGCCAATCGAAGCCGACGCGCGCCGCGCGCTTCCCGAGCTTTTCGGCGCGGAGGAGGGCGGGGAGGGCAAGCGGCACGCCGGCGAGGGCCCCGGCACGGCCGGTCCGCGCCTTGCCGTTCGCAGCGCCCGCGTCGGCATCGCGCTCGCGTGCCTTGTGCGCTTCCCATGCTTCGGTCTGCGCCGCCGCGTCCCGAATCTGAACGTCCCCGAACACATGTGGGTGGCGGCGCTCCATCTTGTCCGAGATCGCGTTGGCGACGTCGCCGAACGCAAAGGAGCCCGCTTCCTCGGCCATGCGCGCATGAAAGACAACCTGGAAGAGGAGGTCGCCGAGCTCGTCTTTCAAGTCGGCCATGTCGTTGCGCGCAATGGCGTCGGCGACCTCGTAGGCTTCTTCGATGGTGTAGGGTGTTATGGTCGCGAAGGTCTGCTCGCGATCCCACGGGCAGCCGCGCGCGGGGTCGCGCAAGCGCGCCATGATCGCGATGAGACGCTCGATCGGTGTGCCGGTCATCGTTCAATTCCAAGGGATCGTTGCGGCACTCTTAGCGGCGCGGACGGGCCAAACCAAGCTTTCCCCGACGTCCACAACAATCCCGATTTCACGCGTGACGGGCTTGATGACGCGGCGGTTGCCGGCATGCTATACTCTACTAGTAGAAAAGCGGGCAGAGGCGGGGATCGATCCCGGCACGGCGCCCGCGGCGAGGATCCGGCCATGGCGACACCGGCAGCGCAGCGCAAGTGGCGGTCGAAGAACCGCTTCGTCAAATCGCAGTTGAACGTGATGGTGCGAAAGCTCGTCCATCGCGACCTCGAGGAGCTTGCGGCCTTGGCCGCGTTGCGCGGCAAGGGCGAGGCGGTGAGCTTCGCGTCGTTCGTCGCCAAGGGCCTGCAGCAATACGCGGCGCACGACACCGAAGCGAAGCGCCTGCTCGGCCTCTTCCGCACCGCTTATGCGCGCGACCGCGATCTTTATCGCTGAGGCGTCGCGTTCCCCGAGGCGGGGCCCTCATTCCTCTGCAAGATCGCGACACGCCCCGCTAACGCGACATGCCCCGCTAAAATGGCGCCCGGGGTGTACGGGGAGAGGGGAATGGGTGCATTCGGGGCGCTACGAGTCCTTGCCGCGGCCACGTTCGGAATGAGCGCGCTCGCGGGCAGCGCCGCGGCCGCCGTCGACGTTTGCAATGAGTTCAGGAGCGGCCCCATCGCGGTGGCCATGGCGCGGCTTGAGGCCGACCGGGTCTACGTCCGCGGCTGGTACAGGATCGAATCGGGCCAATGCCTAAGGCTTGATGGCGCGGCCCAATCGACTGGCCGCCATTCATTTTGGGCCATTCACGAAGCATCGAGCACGGTCTGGCCGAAGGACCGGCAGGGCGTGCTTCACTGCGTCTAGGACGGTGCCGCTTTCACCATTCGCTATCCCGTCGGCACGCTCGACGCGAGCAAGCTCGATTGCGGCGAGGGCTTGGCGAAGCGAAACTTCGTGCCGGTCGAGCCCGAAGGCGGGCACGTATTCTACACGTTCGAATAGAAGCCGGCGGCGAACGCCGGCGCAACCTATTGCGGCGGTGGAAGATCGGTGAGGCCGGCGAATTCCTTCTTCTGGCCGTCCCAGCCGGCGCCAACGCAGAGCCGCACCGCGAACGGATCGCGCGCCTGGTCGCCCGAGGTGCAGAGATCGACGAGGCGCTTCCGGATCGCCTCGATGCGGTCGAACACCGCCTTGTATTCTTTCTGCATTCGCTCCCAGGCGACGAGATTGGCCGACATCTCCTTGGAGATCGCCGAGAGCCGTTCGCTCTTGCCCTTGAGCTCGGCCTCGATCGCCTGGCGCTCGACTTCGAGCGCGCCCTTGGCCGAATCGAGCTCGACGCGCCGGCCGGCCAGTTCGCCTTTCTCGGCGAGGCAGGCGCGATACTTGTCCTGGGGCAGGGGCGCGGTGCCGCCGCACTTGCCGTTATAAACGTCAACGCGTTTCGAATAGTCGGTGAGCTGCGCGTCGTATTTGCCGAGCTCGGCGTTGTAGCGGTCGAGCCGCGGCTTCAGCGCCTTCAGCTGGGCGTCGGTGACGTCGTAATCCTTCTTCTTGGCTTCGTTCTGCGCCGCGAGCTGCTGCATGCGGGCGAGCAGCGGCTTGCCCTTGAGTTCCTCGGCGCGCACCTCGGCGATGGCGGCGCGGATCGGCTCGGCGCGGTTCTGCTGCGCCTCAGCAAAGGCGGGCCAGAAGGCGGCTGCCAACAGCATCAGAAACGCCATGGGCGCTAGTCTTCGGCCCCAAGGCATTATCGCATAATGTATATTATGGAAATAAATGGTGAGGTCCAAGGTTCGGGCGCGCATCGGTTCCCGCCACTCTAAAGCTCAACAACCAAGCCATCATACCCCGGCTCGACGCCAGGCGGACAGCGCCTTCTCGTTGTTTCATAGTCGAGGCC
>JBKOUH010000042.1:0-4357 GCA_046723285.1 Pseudomonadota bacterium | reverse complement strand
GTCCTGATCGCCAAGACACGCGCCGAGCTAGTCGAGACCGTCATCGCGCGCGTGAAAGCACTGCACAGCTACACCGTGCCCTGCGTCGTGAGCCTTTCCATCGAGCAGGGAAATCCGGATTTCCTCGGCTGGATCGAGGCCGAGACGCAGCCAGCGGGGCGGCGACTGTGAGCGGCGGCATCGCGATCGCGTCGCTCGACCACCTCGTGCTGACCGTGGCCGATATCGCCCGCACCTGCGACTTCTACACGCGCGCGCTCGGCATGCGCGTCGAGCGCTTCGGCGCAGGTAGGGTGGCGCTGCATTTCGGGCCGCAGAAGATCAATCTCCACCAAGCCGACCGCACCTTCGATCCCAAGGCGCTGCGCCCGACGCCGGGCTCCGCCGATCTCTGCTTTCTACTCGGCGGCGCGCTCAACGAGGCGTTGATCCACCTCAAGGCAAGCGGCGTTGCGATCGAGGTTGGTCCAGTCGAGCGCACCGGTGCCGAAGGCCCGATACACTCGATCTATCTGCGCGACCCCGACAGCAATCTCATCGAGCTTGCGGTGCCGCTGCGCTGACCGCCGGCCCTACGGCGGAAAAATTCCACCGCGGACCCTTTTCGTTTTGGGGTATCGGTAATAGATTCTGCCTACACTGGATCTGCCAACCTCGAAGCGGCGCTCGGAGATAAGAATATGAAATATGGCGCGTTGGCCTTCATCGCCGTGGCATTGGCAGCTCCGGCAGCGATGGCGCAGGGTCTCTGGTGGGTCGAAGGTGACCGCTACTGCAGCGATTTCGGCAATCGCTCGCGCAACGGCGCCATGTGCGGCAATCCGAAGAAAGGCGAGAACGAGCCCAAGCCGACGTTCCGCTACGAATTCAACACGCCGCGGATCCCCGCGATCGAAGACCAGCAGGGCCGGCAGGGCACCGTGCCCGCGCCCGCCGACCGGCCTGGAGCCGTAGCGCCGGCACAGGGCCAGCAGCCGCAGCGGCGGCAATAAGATCGGGACCGCGCGCCTCCAGGCGCGCGGTCCTACAAGTCTACTCCGCAGCCTTCTGCGTCGCCCCGGTGGCCGCCTTGGCCAGCGCCTGATCGAGATCGGCGATGATGTCGTCGATCGACTCGATGCCGACGCAGAGGCGGATCACGTCAGGCCCCGCGCCGGCGGCGACGAGCTGTTCGGGCGTGAGCTGGCGATGAGTGGTCGAAGCCGGGTGGATGATCAGGGAGCGCGTGTCGCCGATGTTGGCGAGGTGGCTGAAGAGCTCCACACTTTCCACAACCTTTACACCGGCTTCGTAGCCTCCTTTGACGCCGAAGGTCAGCACGGCGCCGGCGCCGCGCGGCATATATTTCTTGTAGTTCTTGAAGTAGCGGCTGTCGGAGAGGCCGGCATAAGAGACCCACGACACCTGCTTGTGCTTGGCGAGGTACTCGGCGACGCGCTGGGCGTTCTGGCAGTGCCGCTCCATGCGCAGCGCGAGCGTCTCGATGCCCTGCAGCGTGATCCAGGCGTTCATCGGCGATTGGCACGGGCCGAGGTCGCGCAAGCCCACGGCGTGGCCGTAGACCGTATAACCCAAGGGGCCGAAGGTCTCGGCGAAGGTGAGGCCGTGATATTCGGGCGCCGGCGCCGTCATGCTCGGGAATTTCGCCTTCTGCTTGAACCAGTCGAACTTCCCCGAGTCGACGACGCAGCCGCCGATCGAGCTGCCATTGCCCGAGAGATACTTGGTCGTCGAGTGCACGACGATGTCGGCGCCCCATTCGAACGGGCGGCACAGCCACGGCGTCGCCAGCGTGTTGTCGACGATGAGTGGCACGCCGGCCGTCTTGGCCACCGCGGCGATGGGCTCGAGGTCGATCACGATGCCGCCGGGGTTGGCGAGGCTCTCGACGAAGATCGCGCGCGTCTTGTCGTTGACCGCCTTCTTGAAGGAGGCGGGATCGTCGGGATCGCAGAAGACCGCGTTCCAGGCGAATTTCTTGAAGCTGTGCTTCATCTGGTTGATCGAGCCGCCATAGAGATTGCTGGCGGCGATCACCTCCATGCCCGGCGCCATGAGCGGGAAGAGCGCCAGGATCTGGCCGGCGTGGCCCGAGCTCGTGGCCGTGGCGCCGATGCCGCCCTCGAGCGCCGCGATGCGCTCCTCCAGCACCGCGACGGTGGGGTTGGTCAGGCGCGAATAGATGAAGCCGGGGCGCTGCAGGTTGAAGAGCGAGGCCGCATGGTCGACGTCGTCGAACACGAACGAGGTCGTCTGATAGATCGGCACGCTGCGCGCGCCGGTGGTGGGGTCGGGCGCCGCGCCCGCGTGGAGCGACCGCGTCTCGAAGCCGAATTTCTTGTCCGCCATGTCAGGCCTTTCTGCGCTTGCTCGAAATCACCCCGGAATTGAACCCTCCCCAAGAGAGCTCACCGTAGAGCCGAGAATACTCGATTTTCGGGCAACGATTCATGACGACCGTGGCGCCCGCGGCCTCGGCACGCTCGCACGCCGCGTCGTTCCTCACGCCGATCTGCATCCACACGACCTTGGCGCCCTTCTTGATCGCCTCGTCGGTGATCGGCCCGGCTTCCTCCGAACTGCGGAAAATCTCGACCATATCGACTCCGTGCGGAATCTCGGCGAGGCTCGCATAGACCGTTTCGCCCAAGATCGTGCTGCCGGCTTCCTTCGGGTTGACGGGGATGATGCGGAAGCCCTTGGCCTGGAGATACTTCATCACGAAGAAGCTCGGCCGGTTCCAATTGGCGCTGGCGCCCACGACCGCGATCGTGCGCACGCGGTTGAGCGTCTCTTTCAGGAACTCGTCGCTGTAAGTGTCGTGAGACATTGCCGCTGTTGCGCGCCGCTGGGCTGCGAGCATGTCGGGTCAGACGGCGCCAGAGTCAAGTGCGCCGAGGCTATCGCCCCTCCCATTTCGGCGGGCGCTTTTCGAGGAACGCGTCGATGCCTTCCTCGGCGTCGCGGGCGAGCATGTTCTCGGTCATGACGCGGCTGGTGTAGGCGTAGGCGTCCGCGAGCGGCATTTCGAGCTGGCGGTAGAACGCTTCCTTGCCGATCTTGACGACGAGCGGCGATTTTTTCGCGATCGTCTCGGCCAGCGCGCGCGTCTCGGCTTCGAGCTTGGCGGGCGCCACGACGCGGTTGACGAGACCGAGGTCGCGCGCGTCGGCGGCGGGGATCGCATCGCCGAGCAGCAGCATTTCCATCATCTTCTTTCGCGGCAGATTGCGGCTCGCGGCCACCATCGGCGTCGAGCAGAAAAGGCCGATATTGATGCCCGGCGTGCAGAACGTCGCCGTGTCGGCGGCGACGGCGAGATCGCACGTGGCGACGAGCTGACAGCCAGCGGCGTAGGCGAAGCCCTGCACCTTGGCGATCACCGGCTGGGGCAGCGTCACGATGCTTTGCATCAGACGGCTGCACTGCGCGAACAGCGTCTCATAGGCGGCGCGCCCGGGATTGGCGCGGATTTCCTTGAGATCGTGCCCGGCGCAAAAGGCGGGACCTTCGGCGCCGATGACGACCACCTTGATCTTGCGGTCCGTGGCGATCGCGTCGAGCGCGTTTTGCAGCTCGCCCATCAGACCGACCGAAAGCGCGTTGCGTGCGGCGGGCCGGTTGAGCGTCAGCGTCGCGATGCCATCGCGGTCGGCGCGCAACAGGATCGGTTGCTGTTTCTCCACGGCCGCTTTCGCTTTCGCCAAGGTCGCCATGCGCGTCTCCGCTTCCGGGCAAAAGATAGGGCGCCGTCGTTCGGGGCGCCAGGGCAGGGCTCAGCCCGCCTCGACGATCGTCGCCTCGTGGCGCACCGGAAAATTCACCGAGTTGGCGACGAAGCATTCGGCATGAGCGCGCTCGTGCAGCTTCGCGGCCAACGCCTTGTCGCCGCCCTTGGCGATCGTGACCTTGGGCCGCAGCACGACTTCGACGAAGCGCCCGGGCCGCGGCGTCTCCGCCATGATGCCGTAGGCGCCGTCCTCGTAGGCGAGGATCGGGATCTTCCGTCCGACACAGAGCACGAGATACCAAAGCATGTGGCACGAGGAGAGCGAGGCGACGAGGAGATCCTCGGGATTGTGCCGCGCCGGATCGCCGCGAAACGCCGGATCGGACGTGGCTTCGATCGTGGGCTTGCCCGCGATCTCGATGCGATGCGTGCGCGAGAGGCTCTCATTGCTCTTGGGCGCGCCCTCGGCTCCGGCGCTCCAGAGCGTGCGCACGTCGTAGCGATGTTTCTTTTCGTCGCTCATTGCGTATGTCCTCAGCCCACCGGATTCATCCAGAGCCGGTTGTTCGTCGGCGCCATCACCAGTTCGCTGATGCAGACGTGGGCGGGCAGGCGGGCCAGGAAGCG
>JBKOUH010000036.1:0-3680 GCA_046723285.1 Pseudomonadota bacterium | reverse complement strand
CAGCGCCGAAGCCATGCTCGCATTCTCGGTGTGGTACGCCAACAAAGGCCTCGGCCGCATGCAGACCATGCCCGCCTTCGCCGAGAAAGCCTTCGTCGCGGCGACGAAGAAGGCGAAATAGGCCGTTTCCCATCGCGTCATTCCGAGATTCTCTCGGGATGACGCGGGGGCGGGCTGCTAGAGCGCTTTGACCGCCGCCAGCACCTCGTCCACATGGCCCGGTATCTTGATCTTCCGCCAGATGCCGCGGACGATGCCTTTCTCGTCGATGAGGAAGGTCGAGCGCTCCATGCCCATGTATTTGCGGCCGTACATGCTCTTCTCGACCCATGTGTCGTAGGCGGCCGACGTCTTGCCGTCGGCGTCGGAAGCGAGCGTGAACGGCAGCTTGTATTTCGCCTTGAATTTGTCGTGCGCGGCGACGCTGTCGCGCGAGACGCCGATCACGGTCGCTTTCACCTTACCGAAGTTCGGCAGCGAATCGCGGAAGCCGCACGCTTCCGTCGTGCAGCCCGGCGTGTCGTCCTTGGGATAAAAATAGAGGACCACGCGCTTGCCCTTCAGATCCGCGAGCGAGACCTTGCCGCCGCCATCCGTCGGCATCTCGAATTTGGGCGCGGGCTTTCCGATCTCGACCGTCATAGCTCGATCTCCTTAGTTTTCTCCGCCGCCAGGCGGGCGGCAGGCTCGGCGATGTATTCGGCATAGGCGCGGCGCACATCGGCCTGCGCTTCGGCCAGCGCCGCTTTCAATGCCTCGAAGCTAGCGGCGCCGCCGGCGCGGGCAAGGGCCGCTTTCAAGCCTTCGGTGGCCGTGTTTTCGTCGAAGCCCTCGGCGACGGTCAAGCGCAGCATGGCCTGGACCTGCTGGAGGAGCCGCGCGGCGGAGGCCAGCGCGCGGGCGCGGTCTTCGGCGAGAAGGCCCGCGGCGCCCAGCTGCCGATAGGCCTCGGCGATCGAGGACACAATGATCTCTGGATGCGTCGCCGCGTGGCGCAGCAACAAGTATTGCGCGATGAACTCGACATCGACCAGGCCGCCGCGCACATGCTTCACCTCCCAAAGCGAGCGCGCCGGATGCTGTTCGAAGACGCGCCGGCGCATATCGGCGACGTCCGCGAGCAGGCGATCGGAGTCGCGCGGCTGGGTCAAGATCGCGCGCGCCAACGCCATGATCTTGGCGCCGAACGCGGCGTCGCCGGCGACGAAACGCGCGCGCGTCAGCGCCATATGCTCCCAGGTCCAGGCATCGCGCCGCTGATATTGCAGGAACGCCTGGAAGCTCGACGCAAGCGGGCCCTTGTTGCCGTCGGGGCGGAGGCGAAGATCGACGTGATAGAGATCGCCCTCGGCCGTCGGCGCCGCGAGCGCGTTCACCAAGCGCGGCGCGAAGCGCGCATAGTAGTGGCTGATGGCGAGCGGCTTCGGTCCCTGCGATTGCTCGACGCCCTCGGGCGCTTCGTAGACGAAGACGAGATCGAGATCGGAGGTGGCCGAAAGCTCGCGTCCGCCAAGCTTGCCGAGCGCTAGCACTGCGAAAACGGCGCCGGGAATGCGCCCGTGCTGGCGCGCGAACTCGGCCTCGGTCGCCGGCAGCAGCCGCGCGATTACCGAGTCCGCAATGTCGGAGAGCCCGGTTCCGGCGGCCGCCGCATCGATCACGCCGCGCAGGAACTGGACACCGGTCTGGAACTGTCGGTCTTGCGCCCACCGGCGCGCGGCGTCGAGCGTGTCTTCGTGCGTAGCGGTCCCCGCCACGGCGCTGTCGAGCTCGGCCGCGAGCGCGGCCGTGTCGGGGACCGGCTTGTAGAAATCGGGCGAGAGCACAGAATCGAACAAGATGGGGCGCCGCGCGAGGCGCTCGGCCAGGCGCGGCGCGCTGCCCATGATATCGGCGAGCAGCGCCAGCAAGCCGGCATTGGCGTGCAGGAGCGCAAAGAACTGCGCGCCTGCCGGGAGCTGCGCGATGAAGGTGTCGAAGCGGCGAAAGGCATCGTCGGGGTTCACGCTCTTCGCCAGCGCGGCGATGATGGCCGGCACGAGTTCGGTCATGATCTCTCTCGCGCGCGCGCTGCGCATCGCGCGGTGCCGGCCGTGATGCCAGCCGCGGATGAGGGCGGAGACGGTTTCGGGATCGCGATAGCCGAGCTTGGCGATGGTCGCGAGCGTCTCGGGATCGTGCTCGACGCCGGTGAAGACGAGATTGCCCGGCGCCGCGAGGTTGGGCGCCTCCTCGAACAGGTGGCCGTAGCGATCTTCGACACGGCGCAGATGAAACAGCAGGTCCTCGGCGAACGCGTCGGTGCCCGGGTAGCCGGCAAAGCGCGCTAGGGCCTCGAGTTCGGCCGGGGCGTCGGGAAGCGTGTGCGTCTGCTGATCGTCGATCATCTGCAGCCGGTGCTCGACCGTGCGGAGGAAGCGATACGACGCGATCAGCTCTTCGGAGACTTCGTTCGGCGTGCGCCCGGCGCGGGCAAGCGCGCGCAGGGCATCGCAGGTGCCGCGCTGGCGCAAGCCGGGGTCGCGGCCGCCGAAGATCAGCTGCTGCGTCTGCGCGAAAAATTCGATCTCGCGAATGCCGCCGCGGCCGAGCTTGACGTTGTGCCCGGCCACCGCGATCTCGCTGCCGCCGCGGTGCGCGTTGATCTGGCGCTTGATCGAGTGGATGTCCTGGATCGTGTTGAAATCGAGGCTGCGCCGCCACACGAAGGGCCGGAGCCGCGCGAGGAAGGCGTCGCCGGCGGCGCGGTCGGCGGCGACCGGCCGCGCCTTGATCATGGCCGCGCGCTCCCAATTCTGGCCCATCGTCTCGTAATAGACCTCGGCGGCGAGTACCGAGACCGCGGCCGGCGTTGACGCCGGGTCGGGCCGCAGGCGGAGATCGGTGCGGAACACATAGCCATCCGCGGTGCGCGTGCTGAGGCTGCCCATTGTGCTCTGGGTCAAGCGCACCATGTGCTGGCGTAGCCGGTCCGGCTCGCGCGCCGCTAGTTTCTCCGGGTCGTAGAACACGACGAGATCGACGTCGCTCGAGTAGTTGAGCTCGAACGCGCCGAGTTTGCCCATGCCGAGAACGATGATGCCGCTGCCGTCGAGGCCGTCGCCGCCCGCGAGCGTTATGGCGCCGGTCTGGGCGAGGCGGCGCGCATGCAGGCGTGCGGCAATATCGACCGCGCGCCCAGCGAATTCGCTGAGCGTGCGCGTGACGGTCTCGAGCGGCCACGCCCCCGCGAGATCGGCCAACGCCGCGATGAGGCCCACGCGCTGCTTGGCGCGCCGGAGGGCACGCTCCACGTCCGGCAAATCGGCGTCGGGGACCGCGGTGCGCTCGAGCGCGCTCAGGGCATTGGCCAGCGCCGCCTCGGGCCCCGAATGAACATAATCCAGCGCCGTCTCAAGATTGCTTAAGAGACTCTCTGTTAGAAAAGGGCTGGAGCCGAATATACCCATAAGCAGGGGCTGCCAGCGTGGGTCCTCAAGCAGGCTGAGCGCTGCGCGGCGGAGCCCGGAATCGGCCGGTTTTTCGGCCGCCTCCCGCCAGCGTTCGGCCCCGACCGCTGCGGCGTCTGGCCGCCCAGGGAGTGGGACTTTTTGCCTTGGTTCGGCTATATTGATGGGCATCCTCCGAAACCGGGGTCCGTACGCAAGCACTAGACGACATGTTGAGGCCGAGCAACGCTC
>JBKOUH010000218.1:0-2783 GCA_046723285.1 Pseudomonadota bacterium | reverse complement strand
GCCTCGGCGCGTCTCGCCGCGGCGCTCGATTCGCCGCGCCTGAAGCGTCTGACGCGCTTCAACGCGCTGCCGCAGGGCGTCAAATTCCTGGTCGATCTCCGGGCCACGATCATGGAGCTGGCCGAGCGCGATCCGGTTTTTCAGGGCCTGCTCGACGATCTGACGGGCCTTTTGCGCGGCTGGTTCGACGTGGGCTTCCTGGAGTTGCGCCGCATCACCTGGGATTCGCCGGCGAGCCTCTTGGAGAAACTCATCGCCTACGAGGCTGTGCACGAAATCGCGAGCTGGGGCGATTTGAAGAACCGGCTCGATTCGGACCGGCGCTGCTTCGCATTCTTCCATCCGCGCATGCCCGACGAGCCGCTCATCTTTGTCGAGGTGGCGCTGACCGACGGCATTGCCGGCGCCATCCAGCCGCTGCTCGACCCCAACGCGCCGGTGCTCGATCCGGGCAAGGCCGACACGGCGATCTTCTATTCCATTTCCAACGCACAGAAAGGCCTTGCCGGCATCAGCTTCGGCGGCTTCCTCATCAAGCAGGTGGTCGAGCGCCTGGCCGGGGAGTTCCCGCAGCTGAAGCACTTTTCCACCTTGTCGCCGATGCCCGGCTTCGCCAAATGGCTGAAGCGCCAGGACGGCGAGGTCATGCTGACGGCCGCGGAGAAGCGCGTGCTCCCGAAGCGCGGCGACGGCAACCAGCACCCGCTGGCGCTCGTGCGCAATCCCGAGTGGCACAGGAACCGCGTGCTCGCCGCGGCGCTCGAAGCGCCGCTATTGCGCTTGGCCGCGCGCTACCTGGTTAGCGAAAAGCGCGCCGACGGCCATGCGCTCGATCCGGTCGCGCATTTTCATCTGTCCAACGGCGCGCGCATCGAGCAGCTCGACTGGCTCGCGGATACGTCGGCCAAGGGCCTCGCCCAGTCTTGCGGCGTGATGGTGAACTATCTCTACCGCATGAACGAGATCGAGACGAACCACGAGCAATACACCGGCGAAGGCAAGATCGCGGCCGCCTCGGCGATCAAGAATTTGGCGAAAGCCTGAGGCGATGAGCGAAAAGGCATCGAAGCCGGCCGAATCCCGCGCGCGTTATCGCCATTTTCAGCGCATCGCCACGCGCTGGAGCGACAACGACATCTACGGTCACGTCAACAACGTCGTTTACTATTCGTATTTCGACACGGTCGTGAACACTTACTTGATCGAAAAGGGCGCGCTCGACATCGCGAACAGCACGGTGATCGGCCTCGCGGTCGAGAGCCTTTGCACGTTCAAGAAGGAGATCACCTATCCCGAGTCGATCGACGCCGGTATGCGCGTCGGCCGGCTCGGGAATACTTCGGTGCGCTACGAAATCGGCATCTTCCGCGCGGGCGAGGACGATCCCGCCGCGACCGGCTATTTCGTGCATGTCTATGTGGATCGCGCGAGCCGCAAGCCGGTCGCTCTGCCCGAAGCGCTGCGGCGCGCGCTGGCGCCGCTGGTACTGGCGCCCTAAAGCAAAAGACCGCGGCGGGGGGAGGGGGCCCACGCCGCGGTCAAGGCGCATGTCAGGGAGGAAACACGCATCGCAGATCATTTTCAGGTCTACGATAGCTGTGCTCGCGGGACGAAACATAGCCGCGCCGGGTAAAGCATCCCTTAGCCGGACGTAAACTATCGGTAAATTTTCCGGATTTTCGCCCCATTTGGGGCGGGCTCTGCCCTATAAATCAACGGCGCAAGCCTGCGGCAGGGGGCGAGGCTTTCGACGTCATGCAGGAGCCGCACGTGGTGAATCGGCGATTCGGCGCGGGCATTGCCGACTCGATCATCCTGCCGCTGGCCGTGATCGGGGTCGCCGCCAAGACGCTGCTGCGCTGGGCGTGGCGGCTGCTGGTCCACATCATCGATTACATCTTCCCGATCCTGCTGCAGCTCGCGCGGTTCGTGCTGTTCACGTTCCGCATCGTCGGCGACGGCCTCTCGGCGCTGCTCCGCTTCGTCATCAAATATCTGCCGCTTCCGCTGGGACGCCGGCAGAAATGGCGCGAGGCGGTGGCGCGCGGCTGGTCGTGGCTTCGGCGCAAGCTGAGCTATCGCGCGTTCGAAGAATGGGTGCACCACCTGTTCGAAGACGGGATGGCGTGGACGTTCCGGACTTGCCGGAAGCTTTCGCCGGGAGGTGCATTGCTCGTCATCGTGGCGGCCTTGATCTGGATGCCGATCTCGTTCACGGCCGCCACCGCCGTGCACGCCTGGCTCATCGCCGATGCCCACTCGCTGCCGAAGTGGATGCAGGTATTCCACGTGGTGGCCGCGCTCTTGGCCAAGAGCAAGCTCTTGATGCTGCCGGCCTACCCCGCCGCTTGGCCGCAAGCGAAGCAACACCCGATCGTCCAGGCGCTTGCGCGCGTCTGGCGCTTCGTCGCGGCTCTCTACTATGTGCAGAAGATGGGCTTCCGCTTCGGGCAAGTCGAAGGCGCGATGAATCGGACCGCCGAGGCGTCGGGCCTCATCCGCGCCTGGGAGACCACCCTGGCTGCGATCGACCGGGCCGCGGCGTGGATGGGCAACGCCGTCCGCGCGGTGCTGCGGCCGGTGCTGCGCTGGCTGACGAAAGTGCCGCTCCTTGGGCCCGTCGTCCGCACCTACGAGTCGCATTACGACCGCGCGGGCGCGGCGCCGCCGCAGCGCCTGAGCCAAAGGGTTCGCGCATTCCTCGATCGCTGGGAGATGAAATTCACGCCCGCCTACTATGAGGCAAGAGAGAAGGAAGGCGCCGCGAAGCCGCACGCCGCTCC
>JBKOUH010000355.1:0-4941 GCA_046723285.1 Pseudomonadota bacterium | reverse complement strand
CTTCATCGGCGTCGACGCGGTGTCGGTCAGATTGATGGCGCTCGCATTGTTGATGAGAATGTCGATGCCGCCGAAATGCGCCACCGTCTCGTCGACCGCTTTCAGGATCTGATTCTCGTCGCGGATGTCGCATTGAACCGGCAGCGCCTTGCCGCCGGCCGCCTCGATCTCCTTGGCCGCGCTGAAGATCGTGCCAGGCAGCTTCGGATGCGGGTCGGTGGTCTTGGCCGCGATAGCGATATTCGCCCCGTCGCGCGCGGCGCGCAGCGCGATCGCGAGCCCGATCCCGCGGCTGCCGCCGGTGATGAACAGCGTCTTTCCCTTCAATGTCGTCATTGCCCGTCCTCTCAGCCGCCCTTGAACGCGGGTTTGCGCTTTTCGATGAACGCGCGGATGCCTTCGGCGAAATCGGGTTCGGTGGCGCTTTGCGCGAAAGCCTCGGCTTCGCGCTGGAGCTGCGTTTCGAGCGAATGATCGAGCGAGCGCTGCAAGAGCGCCTTGGTGCGGCCATAGACAGCCGTGGGGCCGTTCGCGAGGCGCGCCGCGAGCTTCGCAGTTTCGGCCTCGAGCTGTGCTGCCGGCACCACCTTGTTGACGACGCCGAGACGCTCGGCGGTGGCCGCATCGAAACGCTCGGCGAGCAGCGCGATCTCGGCCGCTTTCTTCGAGCCGACGAGCCGCGGCAGCGCGAAGGTCGAGCCGCCGTCGGGCGAGACGCCGATCGCGCTGTATGCGAGCGTGTAATAGGAATTGTCGGCCGCGATGGCGAGATCGCAGGCCATGACGAGGCTCAAGCCGAAGCCCGCGGCCGCACCGGAGACGCTGGCCAGCACCGGCTTCGGCATGCGGCGCAGCGAAATGATCATCGCGTGCACGTCGTGGATGAAGATCTCGAACTGCGTTTTGAGCTTGGCCATCGGCATCGATTTCAAATTCTCGTCGAAATATTTGAGATCGCCGCCGGCCATGAAGTGCTCGCCGCCGCGGATGACGAGGCAGCGGACCGAGGCGTCCTGCTCGGCCGCGAACACGGTATCGCGCAGCGCCAGCGTGAGCTCGCGATTGAGCGCGTTGAGCGCCTTCGGCCGGTTCATCGTGATCGTGGCGACGCCGCCGGCGACGGTGGTCAGGACGACGGGTTCGGACATGCGGAATTCCTCGGAAGTGCTCTTTCCTGTCTACACCGACCTCCGGTGCTTGGCGATTCCCGCGTAGGGGCGGGTCCCCGACCCGCCCGCGCTGCCGCCGAGCGAACCTGCGCGGCGTTGACTCCGCGTCGAAACGGGCGGGTCGGAGACCCGCTCCTACGAAGCGAGCTTGCGCACGAATTCTGCCACCGCCGAGCCGATCTCGTGCGGCGAGTCCTCCTGGATGAAGTGCGCGCCTTTGACCGTGATCTCGGTCTGATTCGGAAAGCGGCGGCACGCCTCGCGCTGGCGGCCCGTGAGAATGGAGCCGGGCTCGGCGTTGACGAACAGTTTCGGCACCGGCGATTGCTCGAGCCACGCCGCGTATTCGGCGGCAATCGCGGCAACGTCCTTGGGCTCGCCGGCGACGGGAATTTGTCGCGGCCAGGTCAACATCGGCCGCCTGCCCTCGCCCGCCTCGCGGAACGGCGCGCGATAGGCGTCGTGTTCTTCCGGCGCGAGCTTTCGCAGGATCGCGCGCGGCAGGATGCCTTCGATGAACACGTTCTTCTCGAGGATGATCTCCTCGCCGGCGGGTGAGCGCATCGCCTGGAAGATGTTGCGCGCGTTTTCCGGCCAATCGTCCCACGATGCGATCGGCACCACGATCGTCTCCATGTACGCGATGCCGGCCACGCGCACGGCATGCCGCCGCGCCCAATGGAAGCCGAGCGCCCCGCCCCAATCGTGCACCACGAGCACGACATTCTCCCGCGGCAGCGCCGCGTCGAACCACGCATCGAGATAGCGCGCGTGGTCGGCGAAGGTGTAGCGGCCGGCCGGGTTCTTCCCCGAGGCGCCCATGCCGATGAGATCGGGTGCCAGGCAGCGTGCCAAGGGCGCCACATGCGGGATCACGTTGCGCCAGAGATACGATGAGGTGGGGTTGCCGTGCAGGAAGACGACGGCCGGGCCGCCCTGCCCCGCGCCCGCGTCCACATAGCTCATTGCGCTGTCGAGCGCCGCGATGTGCTTGCGCGGATGCGGATCGGCGGCATTGATCGATGACGACACGAGGTCACCCCGGAACGTGAATCCGCGAGACATGGAGCGCCTTGGCGCGGCTGTCCAGCTTGCGCCCAGCCGCCACCCTTCCCGCTTCTATCGCGGACGCACGAGATCGTCTTCGGGATAGGCGCCGATCTTGTGAATCGCGATGTCGGCACCGATGTGTTCTTCCTCTTCGGTCAGGCGGATGCCGAGCGTCACCTTCAGGATGAGATAGATGAGCCCGCCGGCGACGAACGCGTAACCGGCGCCGAAGAGCGAACCCACGAGCTGTGCCCAGAAGCTCACGCCGCCCATGCCGCCGAGCGCCACCGAGCCGAAGATGCCCGCGGCGATGCCGCCCCAAAGCCCGCACAAGCCGTGCAGCGGCCAGACGCCGAGCACGTCGTCGATGCGCAGGCGGTTCTGGCAGAGATTGAACGCGATCACGAACAGTGCGCCGGCGATGCCGCCGGTGGCGAGCGCACCGATCGGGTGCATCACGGCCGAACCGGCGCAAATCGCGACGAGGCCCGCCAGCGGCCCGTTGTGAACGAAGCCCGGGTCCTTCTTGCCGACGATCGTGGCCGCCAACAGGCCGCCGGCCATCGCCATCAGCGAATTCACCGCGACGAGGCCGGTGATGTCGCTCACCTTCTGCGCGCTCATCACGTTGAAGCCGAACCAGCCGACCGAGAGCGCCCACGAACCGAGCGCCAGGAACGGAATGTTCGACGGCGGAATGCCGACGACCGTGCCGTCCTTTCTGTAGCGCCCGCGCCGCGCGCCCAACAGCAGCACGGCCGCCAGCGCCATCCAGCCGCCGACGCAGTGCACGACGATCGAGCCCGCGAAATCGGTGAACTTCGCGCCGAACGTGGTCTCGAACCATTTCTGGACGCCCCAGCGCTCGCCCCACATCGCGGCCTCGAACAGCGGATAGAGCACCGCCACGATCACGGCCGAGGCCATCGCCTGCGTCCAGAATTTCGCGCGCTCGGCGATGCCGCCCGAGATGATCGCCGGCACCGCCGCGGCGAAGGTCAGCAGGAAGAAGAATTTCATCAGCGTGTAGCCATTCTTGCCGAAGACCTCGGGCGCCTTCGCGTCCGCGCCGGAGATCATCGGCGCCGGGCCGAAGAAATCGATGCCGTAGGCGATCGTGTAGCCGATGAAGAAATACGCGACGGTCGAAATGCAGAAATCGGTGAAGATCTTGATGAGCGCGTTGACCTGATTCTTGCGCCGCACCGTGCCCACTTCGAGGAACGCGAAGCCGGCGTGCATCGCCGTCACCATCACCGCGCCCATCAGCAGGAAGAAAACGTCGGTGCTGGTCTTCAACGCGTCCATGGTGTCCCCCTTCTGGCTATTTTTCGGCGCTCGCCCCGAGCGCCGGCAAAAGATGCCAAAAGAAGGCTCAAAAAGCTCCTCGAATGTGCAGATATCCCGGTTTTCCCCGCCCGCCCCTGCCCCGCCTAGGCCTGAGGCGAAGAAAAATGCGCCCGGGCGTAAGCCCGGGCGCCGCAAGTAGAAGCGCCGCTAAGGTCAGGCGCCTCGGAGGACACGTCTGTGCATCAGTGGATCGACTCGCCGTGCTCGGCGAGATCGAGCCCCTCGCGTTCCTGATCCGCGCCGACACGCAGGCCGACCAGGGCCTTGATCACGAACAGCAGGACCAACGTCACGATGCTGCTCCAGACCAGCGTCGCCACGACGCCGTAGATCTGCGGGATCATCTGGCCGGCGTGGCCGTCGATCCAGCCGACCGGGTCCTTGGCACCGGTGACGAGCTTGGTGGCAAACACGCCGGTCAAGAGCGCGCCGACGATGCCGCCGACGCAATGGACGCCGAACGCATCGAGCGCGTCGTCGTACTTGAACATGCCCTTGAGCGATGTGACGGCCCAGTAGCAGACGGCACCGGCCGCGATGCCGATGACGAAGGCGCCGAGGACGCCGACGTAGCCAGAGGCCGGCGTGATCGCGACGAGGCCCGCCACGGCACCCGAGATGATGCCGAGGATGCTGGCCTTGCCGCGCGTTATCCACTCGATGAGGCTCCAGGTGAGCGCTGCCACGGCCGTCGCCAGCATCGTCGCCAGCATCGCCATGCCCGCCGAGCCGTTCGAGGCCACGGCCGAGCCCGCGTTGAAGCCGAACCAGCCGACCCACAGCAGCGAGGCGCCGGCCACGCTCAGCGTCAGGTTATGCGGCGCCATGTTGTCGGTGCCGTAGCCGATGCGCTTGCCGAGCACGATCGCGCACATCAGGCCCGCGACGCCGGCGTTGATATGCACCACCGTTCCGCCGGCAAAGTCGAGCTGGCCCATCTGAGCCAGCCAGCCGCCGCCCCAGACCCAGTGCGCGATCGGCGCGTAGACCAGGATGCCCCAGGCGATCATGAAGAGATACATCGCCGCGTATTTCATGCGGTCGACATAGGCGCCGACGATCAGCGCCGGCGTTATGATCGCGAAGGTCATCTGGAACATCACGAACACGGTCTCGGGAATCGCGTTCTTGACCGAATCGACGGGCTGTTTCAGCGAGTCGACGGTTATCCCCTTCAAGAACAGCTGCGAGAGATTCCCGATGTATTTGCCGTCGCCGTAGAACGCGAGGCTGTAGCCGATGATGACCCAGGTGACCGCGACGATGCAGGTGATGGCAAAGACGTGCATCATCACCGAGAGCACGTTCTTCTTCCGCACCATGCCGCCAAAGAAGAAAGCGACGCCGGGGATCGTCATCAGCAGCACGAGCG
>JBKOUH010000328.1:0-4816 GCA_046723285.1 Pseudomonadota bacterium | reverse complement strand
CCGCTGTCCAGAGCGCGCAGCGCAAGCGGCCTCAGCGCGGGCCCCAAGGCTTATAGATGCCCGCGAGCTCGGCGCGCTGGGCGGCGAGGGCGAAGACGGTTTCGATCACGGGCGTCGGCACACCGGCCTTCTTCCCCATGTCGATGACGGCGCGGACGATGGTGTCGAGCTCGACCGGCCGGCCCTTGTCCATGTCCTGCAGCATCGAGGTGCGGAAGCCCTTCAAGCTGCCGCCGAGATCGATGCGCGCTTCGACGCTCATATCGGAGGAAAGGCCGTAATAGGCGCCGACCGCGTTGGCTTCCTCGATCATCGCGGCGAAGACGCGGCGGACTCCGGGATCCTTCGCCATCACGTCGTTGGTGGTCTGGGTCAGGATGCTGACCGGCGCGAAGGTCATGTTGCCGAGCAGCTTCACCCACACGTCGCGGCGGATGTCGGGCCGCGCCTGCGCGTCCATGCCGGATTTGTTCATCGCCTCGACGATGCGCGCGACGCGCGGGCTCGTCTTGCCGTCGAGATCGCCAAGAAAGAAGCGGTTCTGGCTGTTGTGCACGATCACGCCGGGTTCCGGCACGGAGCAGGCGACGTGCAGCACGCAGCCGACGGTGCGCTCGGGCGGCAGCGCCTTGGCGAGCGCGCCACCGGAATCGATCGAATCGAACGTGGTGCCGTGGAACCGGCCGAAGCCGTGGAAGAACCACCACGGAATGCCGTTCATGGCCGTGACCACAGCCGTCTCTGGCCCGATGAGCGGCGCCAGCTGCGCGGCGGCGGCGGGCAGCGCAGGGGCTTTGACCGCGAGGAACACGTAATCCTGCTTGCCGAGCGCGGCAGGGTCGGCCGCGGCCTTGGGCCGCGCGTGATGGCGCAGGCCGCCCTGGTGCAGCGTCAGGCCCTTGGCCTTAATCGCCTCGAGCTGCGCGCCGCGCGCCACGACCGAGACGTCGTGTCCGGTCTCGGCCAGCTTCACCGCGACATAACCGCCGATGGCGCCGGCGCCGAATATGCAAACCTTCATCGTGCCCTGATCCGACTTATTTCGCTTTCGTTGCGCGCGGCGCAACGCCGCCGCCCCACCTTCGGTCTTGCAGCAGCGGCGCGGCCTTATAGACTATCCGGCGAATTCGCCATCCTGCGAAAAAGAGGAATTGCACATGGCCCGCTATCCGGTCCAGGCCGCGGTGAAGCTCAAGACCGTGACCGATGCCCGTCCGCCACAGATCAGCCCCGAGGAATGGGAGCTGCGCGTGCAGCTCGCCGCCTTCTACCGCATCGCCGACCGCATGGGCTGGTCGCTACTCATCTTCAACCACATTACCGTGCGGCTGCCAGGGCCCGAGCACCATTTCCTCATCAATCCCTACGGCCTCATGTACCACGAGGTGAAGGCGTCGAACCTCGTCAAGATCGACTTGAAGGGGAACAAGCTCGACGACTCGCCTTGGGGCGTGAACCCGGCCGGCTTCCTGATCCACAGCGCCATCCACGAGCACGTGCCCGAGGCCATCTGCATCGCCCACACTCACACAAAGGAAGGCCTCGCCGTCGCCTCGAATAAGTCGGGCCTCCGCAACAACAATTTCTATTCGGCGATGATCTTCGACCACGTCGCTTATCACGACTTCGAAGGCCTCACGGTCCGCGACGACGAGAAGATGCGCATGGTCAAGAGCATCGGGATGAAGCCGCTCGTCATCCTGCGCAACCACGGTTTGCTCGCTCACGGGCGCACGGTGCCGGAAGCCTGGGCGCGCATGCTGAACCTGCAATGGGCGTGCGAGGCGCAGTGCGCGGCCGACGCGCTCCAGGGCGAGACGATCGAGGTCTCGCGCGAGGCCACGGTCAACTCGACGCGCGACGCGCGCCTCTTCGGCAATCAGCCGGTGTGCGGCGAAGACACGTTCTCGGCGCTGATGCGCGATCTCGACCGCGTGGATGCGAGCTATCGGACCTGACGGGCTGCGCGGCGTAGGGCACGCTGCGCACGCTGTTTACGCGAGCAATAGATTGGCGCGATGAGGCGCACGGCTCGCCGGCCTGCCGCAGCCCGTCGGGCGTAAACGCGGCGCGCGCAGCGCGCCTCTACGCTGCACCCGCCTCGCACATAAGGAGGACAACGTGGCCGCCATTGCGCTGGATCGCGAGAAGATCGCGCGCACGCTCTATTCCGCCGTGCTTTCCGACGTGATGGACGGCCTCGGTCTCATGGACCAGGCGATGCGGCCGTTCGTCAGGCCGCTCGACGATGCGCTGGTGCTGTTCGGCCGCGCGCGTACCGGGCTCTACATGCCGCGTTACGGCGTGGCGCCAGGCGAGGATCCCTACGAGATCGAGATCGCGCTCATCGACGATCTGAAACCGGGCGACGTCGCGGTTTTGGCCTGCGACGGGCCGACGACGCGCATCGCGCCCTGGGGCGAGCTGCTCAGCACAGCCGCCGCCGCGCGCCGCGCCGCCGGCTGCGTCACCGATGGTCTCGTGCGCGATATCCGCCGCATCCGCGAGATGCGCTTCCCGCTGTTCCACGGCGGTATCGGCCCGCTCGACACGAAGGGCCGCGCCAAAATGATGGAACGCGATGGCGCGGTCGTCTGCGGCGGCGTGAAAGTCGTCAGCGGCGATTACATCTTCGGCGACGCCGACGGCGTCGTGGTCGTTCCCGCATCGGCGGCCGGCGAAGTCTTCAAGCGCGCCTTCGCCAAGGTGTCGGCCGAGGACGACACGCGCGCGCAGCTCGAAGCCGGCAAGACTTTGCGCGAAGTCTTCGACAAGTTCGGCGTGCTTTAGCTCGACGTCTTCTTGCCGGACTTCGGCTTCTTCTTTTCGGGCGCCGGTTCCGTCTCTTCTTTGCGCGCGGGCGCCTCTTGCACGTTTGCTGCCGGTATCGCGGCTTCGGGGCCCGCCGGTTCTTTTTCGGGTTCCGCCTTCTTCTCCTCCTTCTCGGCCGGTTCCTCCGTCTTTGCCGCGCCCTGGTCGGGTTCGGCAGCGGCTTCTTTCGTTTCGGTCTCGGCGGCGGGTGGGGGCGCTGGTTCGGCGGCGACCTGACTGACCTGCGGTGCAGTCTCCGCGTCTTTCTTGGTTTCGCCCGCGGGCGGGGTGAACGGGGCGAGCCACTTCGTGTCGGCTTCGGAGAACCGCATCGGTACCGGAGCGGAGTCTACTAGAGGTGCAGGGACTGTGGGCGGCGGTTCGGCAGCACTGGGCGAATCGCTTGCCGGCGCTGGCTTCGGCTTTACCTCGGGTTCGAGCGCCCAGGCCGGCACCGGCGGGGTTGGGCGTTGTACTTTTTCTTCGATAGTCGGCGCGGTCTCGGCCGGTGCGGGCGCTGCTGCGGGCTGCGCGGCGGCGGCCGGCTTGCGGAAATCGCCGGGCTCGAGCAGCAGCGAGGCGACGACGCCGAAGACAAGGCCCCAGAACGGCGCGCCGATGCCGAGCAACGCGAAGCGCGCTTCGGGGATCAGTTCGGTCACGGTGACGGCGAGGCACACGACCGCGCCGGCCGTGAACTTGCCCCCGAACGCGGCCGACAGCGATTGCTGCAGCACGCGGAGCATCGCGAGGCCGCCGATGACGAAGATGAAGGCATCGGGCACGGCGAGGGCCACGCTCGTGATGCCCGGCGCGAAGAGGCCGAAGACAATCGCAAAGCCCGCCCAGATCAGCGCGCCGATGTAGTGATTCTTGGGCTCGCCGCTGGTGCAGATAATGGCGTTGGCCGGGCCGGTGAGGCAGGTGCACACCGCGCCGAACAGTCCGAACACCACGGTGCCGACGCCGCACACCGCCGTGATCGTGTTGGGCGGCGGGTCGTGCCGGTACATGCGCAGGATGCCGATGCCCTGGGCATTCTGCAGCACGACGACGGAGATCGTGAGCGGCAGCACGAGATCGAGGAGCGCGGCCTCGCTGAATTTCGGCACGAAGAAGACCGGATCGGCGAGGAGGCCGGCGGCGCCCTCGCGCGGATGAAATCCGCCGAGGATCGCGATCGCGACGGCGCCCGCGGCCAGCGCCGCCACCACCGGCGGCACGAAGCGCCCGAGCGGCTTCACCAGCGAGAACAACACGAAGCCCGCAGTGGCGGCCACGGCGACGATCGGCGCCTTGTCGAAGCCGTCGATGGCGAACACGCCGAATTTCAGGAACAGGCCGGCGACCATCGCCATGACGATCGGCTGCGGCATCCAATCCATGATTTTCTTGAACGCGCCGCTCAGGCCGAGCGCCAGCATCAGCGCGCCGGTCACGACATAGGCACCGACGATCTCCGGATAGGGGAACTTGAGCAGGCCGGCGCCGACGATCGCCGTGCCTGGGATGGTCCACGCCATCGCCAGCGGCTGGCGGTAGAGGAGGCTCATCGTGAGCGTAATGACGCCGCCGAGCCCGAACGCGACCGAGATCCAGGAGGCGATTTCGGCCGGCTTCAAGCCGCCGGCGATCCCGACGGTTAGAATCAACGCCACCGGGCCGGTGCAGGCGAAGAGGAAGCTCACCAGCGCATTGGCGAGATGGTGCCCGCGCACGCCGGCCACGATCTCGGCGAAGCTCGGCCGCGGCCGCGCGATACGTTCCAGCACCAATAGCCGCAAACCGCTCTCCTCTTGGCCGAGCCCGCGCCCCGCGGCGGCACGCTAGCCGCGTCAAGCGAAGCGCGTCAACGCGGCGGCTTCGCGGCGCGGGGTTGCGCCGCGCGCCGCACCCGGCGCATCAGCCCGCCTCAAGGGATGGCCACGCGGGAACGATGACGGGGATTACGCAAAGATCGATCCAGCGCCCGCATGCGCGGCGCAACGGCGAGGAGGGTGCGGGA
>JBKOUH010000282.1:0-5105 GCA_046723285.1 Pseudomonadota bacterium | reverse complement strand
GACGATGACCCAATAGCCTCTGAGGCTCGTGATCGGCGGCGATGGCGTGTCTGCCGTCGCCGCGGGCCTTGCCGGCTCGGCGTTTTGCTGGATTTCGTTCATGGCGCGACGGCGACTGTGAGGCCGTCACACCGGTATCGCAAGCCGCCGTTCTTGGTGGTCCGCAACCGCGACGCCCTCTGGAATTGACACCCCGGAGGCCCCAATCTATAGGCAACGCCCCGCGAAACCGCGCCTCCGGCGCGCTCCTGCGGCGGAGTAGCTCAGTTGGTTAGAGCAGGGGAATCATAATCCCAAGGTCGGGGGTTCAAGTCCCTCCTCCGCTACCATTCATCGAGGGATTGGCGGAAACCGCCAATCCCTCGATTGCATTGGGGTGCCGCGCGGGGCCGACAAAATCCTTAGCGAAGCCGGCGAAAACGCATTAAATCGGGATCGGCGGGGGCCTTCGGATGACGGCGGCGAAACTCTTCGATCTATCGGGCCGGAAAGTGTGGGTGGCGGGCCACCGCGGCATGGTGGGCTCGGCGCTGATGCGCCGGCTGGCCGGCGCGGGCTGCACGCTGCTGACGGCCGCGCGCGCCGAACTCGATCTTCGCGACCAGCGCACGGTCGACGCGTGGCTGGCGAAGGCGCGGCCCGATGCCGTGTTTCTCGCCGCGGCCACCGTCGGCGGCATCCACGCCAACGACAGCCGCCCGGCCGAGTTCATCTACGACAACCTCGCGATCGAGGCGAACGTCGTCCACGGCGCCTGGAAACATGGCGTCAAGAAGCTGCTGTTCCTCGGCTCCTCCTGCATCTATCCGAAGCTCGCGCCGCAGCCGATGGCCGAGAGCGCGCTGTTGACCGGGCCGCTCGAGCCGACGAACCAATGGTACGCGGTAGCCAAGATCGCCGGCATCAAGCTCTGCCAGGCTTACCGCCGCCAATATGGCTGCGACTTCAATGCGGCGATGCCGACAAATCTCTACGGCATCAACGACGACTTCGATTTGCTCTCGAGCCACGTGATCCCGGCGCTGATGGCCAAGATCCATGCGGCGAAGCTGGCCAAGCAGCCGACGGTGCCGATCTGGGGCTCGGGCGCGCCGCGCCGCGAATTCCTCTATGTCGACGACCTCGCCGACGCGCTCGTCTTCCTGATCGAGCGCTATTCGAGCGAGGAGCACATCAACGTCGGCACCGGCACCGATCTCACCATCGCGGCGCTGGCGGAAACGATCGCGCGCGTGGTCGGCTATCAGGGCCGCTTCGTCTACGACCGCAGCAAGCCCGACGGCACGCCGCAGAAACTCGTCGACGTCGGGCGCTTGGCGGCGCTCGGCTGGCGCGCCTCGACGCCGCTCGAAGCGGGGCTCGCGGCGACCTATCGCTGGTACGTCGCGAACCACGCCACCGCTGCGGCTTCGTAGAAGAAATCCAGAGCCAATGGCCCGCAAAGTCGCGCTCATCACCGGGATCACCGGTCAGGACGGCGCCTACCTTGCCGAATTCCTGCTCGGCAAGGGCTACGAGGTGCACGGCATCAAGCGGCGCTCGTCGTCGTTCAACACCGAGCGCGTCGATCACCTCTATCACGACCCGCATGAGGGAGACGTGCGCTTCCGCATGCACTACGGCGACATGACCGACGCCACGAACCTCGTGCGCCTGGTGCAGCAGGTGAAGCCAGACGAGCTCTACAACCTCGCCGCCCAAAGCCACGTGCAGGTGAGCTTCGAGACACCCGAATACACGGCCAATGCCGACGCGCTCGGCGCGCTGCGCCTGCTCGAGGCGATTCGCTTGCTCAATCTCGAGAAGAAGACGCGCTTCTATCAGGCCTCGACCTCGGAGCTTTACGGCAATTCGCCGCCGCCGCAGAGTGAGACGACGCCGTTCCGCCCGCGCAGCCCATATGCCGCGGCCAAGCTCTACGCCTATTGGACGGTCGTGAACTACCGCGAGGCCTATGGTCTCCATGCCTCGAACGGAATCCTATTCAACCACGAGGGGCCGACGCGCGGCGAAACCTTCGTCACGCGCAAGATCACGCGCGGGGTGGCGGCGATCGCGGCCGGCAAGCAGGAGAAGCTCTATCTCGGCAATCTCGACGCGCGGCGCGATTGGGGCCATGCGCGCGACTACGTCGAAGGCATGTGGCGCATCCTACAGCAGAAGAAGCCTGACGATTACGTGCTGGCCACCGGCGAGTCACGGTCGGTGCGCGAATTCGTCGAGCGCGCCTTCGCCTGCGCGGGACGGAAGATCGTGTGGAAGGGGAGGGGTCTCAAGGAAACGGGCAAGTGCGCGGCATCCGGGGAGGTGTTGGTGGCGATCGATCCGGTCTATTTCCGCCCAACCGAGGTCGACACGCTTTGCGGCGACCCAGGGAAGGCGCGGCGGAAGCTCGGTTGGAAGCACCGCATTAGTTTCGACGCGCTGGTGCGCGAGATGGTCGAGGCGGATTTCCGCGCCGCCAGCCTAAAGCTCGGGTGAGCGACGGCGGCGGTTGAACAGGCTGGCGAGTCCCGCGCCGGTCAAGACCGCGAGGGCCGGCTCCATTGGCAGGCGGTATTTCGGCGACGCCACCGGCCCGTTGACCGCGAGGATGTAGAGACACCAGCCGGCGAGCAGCAAAAGGCCAGCGACATTGGCGCCGCGGCGCAGTAGCGAAATCAACCCGACGAGCTGCACGAGCCGGAACGCGGCGACACCAGAGATTCCGAGCAGCAGCAGCCAGGCATATAGCGTGCTGCCCGATCCGAACAAAAAGCCCTGGAGCTTCAGCCAGAATGTGCCGCCGGGCGTGTCGTAGAAACCGCGGCGCGGCAGCGCCGAGACCGGCGGCACGTGGATGATGGCGGGCGCGACGAGATTGATCGCCGCGCCAAAGGCCCAGCCGCGGGCGATCGCGCCCAGCCCGAGCTTCTCCATTTCTTCCATCGCGAACGTGCTGTAGTTCCTCGAATCGGCGAACGGATTGCTCGTCGGTACCGGGCCGAACCGCGCGGCGATGCGCGCGTCGTTGGATTTCATGGTCGTCTCACGCGGCGTCCCATCGGAAAATTCCTTGACCAGCGGGAAGACCCAATAGGCGATATGGATGCCGCCCTGCGGCGTCAGCGACCAGGCTCCATAGACGGCGACATTGCGGGCCAGCACGGGCGCGAGGCACGCGGCCAGGATGGCGGCGGCGCCGAGAAGCTGGCCGATTTGCTCCGTCCGCGCGCGCCGGATCAGCGAGACGGCGGCGAGGAAGAGCCCGAGCGCAAAGGACCAGGGCGCGATCACCGCGCGCACGGCCGAGGCGAGGCCCAGCGCCAGGCCGAGGAGCATCGCCCAGCGCCAGCTCGGCGCAGCCAGCCAGCGCAGCGCTGCGTAAAGGCTGGCCGTGGCGAAAAAGACAAACAGCGTGTCCGTGTAGACGAGGCCGCTCAGCACGATGAAGGTCGGCGTGATGGCTGCGGCATAGCCGGCCAAGAGCGCTGCCCGCGGCAAGATCAGGCGCGCGATGCCGGCCACGATGAGACAGGTCGCAGCGTCGAAGACGCCTTGGACCAGCGTGAAGCTGAGCGCCGACGACGCGCCGGCCAAGGCGGCATTGAGCGTGAACGTCCACGTGATCAGCGGCATTAGCGAGAGATCGGGGCCGAGCCAAGCCCAGCCAGACACCTTGCCGGCCCCGACTGCCTCGGCGAGACCGCGCGCCAGGGCGAGATAGCCCTCGGAATCGGGGCCCTTCAGCCCGCCGTCGCCAAACAGCAGATAGAAGGCAAGGGCATAGGCCCAGCGCAGCACGAGGGCCGTGACGAACAGCCATGCCAGCGACCGGGCCGACGGCCGCGCGATGTCGGTGTTGCTCATGCGCGCCTGCCGGCGAGGCTCGGCGCCGTACGCTTGGCGTAGACGGCAAGCAGCCGTAACGCCGCGAGCGGCCCGAAAATCCGGCGTAGCGCCCATTCGACGCGCAGCAGCGGTCCAGCCGCGAAAGCCGGCAGCAGCGACCACGGCCGAAATCCGCCCGACAGCAGGTAAGCGGCGAACGAAAACCGTTCGAGTGTCACCAACGCCAGATTCGGAACTCTTTCGGCCAGCGCGTCGCGATAGCGGCCCGTCAGCAGCGTCGCGATCGCCTGATTGGACTCGTAGGGATCGCGTCCGGGCGTCAGCGGCCCCTCATCGAGCGGATTGGCACGCATGTCGACCGGCTCGTGATGGAAGGAGCGGTACACGAGCCCGCCCAACGGCGTGATCGCCGGCTCACAGAAGATGAGCCGGCCGCCCGGCTCGAGCACGCGTTCGGCCTCGGCGAAGAATCGCGCCGGTCGTTCGAGATGGTGCAAGACGTCGAACAGCACGATGTTGGCGAAGCTGCCGCCGGCAAACGGGAGGAAATGCGCGTCGCACACCGCGTCGAGCCACGGCGCCGGAATGATGTCGGTGCTGACGGCGTCGGGCGCGAAGTCTTTCAAATTGCCGCTGCCGCCGCCGATCTCGAGCGTGCGGCCGGGGCGCCGGTGGGCGCCGATCCGGCGATAGATGTCTCCGTAAACCGCGCGCAACGCCGGTTTACGCCGCCAGATCTCGCGATAGCGCTCGGGGCTGCTCATCGCTTCATGTTCGCTCAGTTGGGGCCGGCTAGGAACAGAAGATCGGCGTAGCCGCGCCGCGCGAGAATTGCATCGAGATCGGCGCGCGCGCACGCGCGTGCGCCTCCGCCTCCGCGTGCGAGGACGTGCGGCGCGTAGCCATGGCGTGCGAGCGCCTCCAGCAGCGCCTCGAAGCGCCCCGCGAGGCCCTTTGCCGCGAGGCGCCACACGAGCTCCGCGAAATTGTTCGCCTCGGGCTCGATGGCGACGACGCGGCCGGCGGGCCCGACCCACCGGGCGAAGCGCTCGGTGAAGAAGCCCACATTGGCGCCGACGTCGATCACGAGCCCGCCTTCGGGCACGTAAGCGCGCAACGCTGCGATGTCGCGGGCTTCGAACAGGCGCTTGTAGAGCTCATTGGCGGCGTAGAAGAGGCGCCGGCCCCACGCCAGACGCATCAGCCCGCGCGCAAAGACGAGACGATGGGCATGGAGGAAAGCGTTCTGGGCTATGGGGCGCACGGCGCGGCAA
>JBKOUH010000367.1:0-11395 GCA_046723285.1 Pseudomonadota bacterium | reverse complement strand
GCTCACGCAGGGTGTCACGAAGTTCGCGACGCGCCAGCAGCGCCTGCCGGAGGCTTGGCTTGCCGAGGTCGAGCGCAGGGGCAGCGGGGAGGCCGAGCGCTCGGCCCTCGACGCCGCCGAGCGCGGCCGCGAGATGCTGCTGATGGGCTTCCGCCTCGCCGAAGGCGCCGATCTTGCCCGCTTCGCGCGCGAAGCCGGAACGCCGGCGCGCGATTTCGTCGATGCGCAAGCGGCCAAGCGCCTCGCCGATGCCGGGTTGATCGAATGGAGCGACGATGCATTGCGCGCCACCGAAGCGGGGCGCCAGCGACTCAACGCAGTGCTCGCCGCTCTAATTCGGTCCTGAAGTCCGAAAACTTCACCTTGAGCTGCGGTCGACCGCGCAATCGCGCTTGGACGATTGTGTGGACGGGCCCCGTCCTCCTTTCCAGCGACGTGCGTCTGCAGCGTCTCCTCAGGGAGTAAAGACCGATCGTTCCAAAATATTTTGGCCGGCGCCGCAGCCCTTGAATCGCCGCGCGCGCCCCCCATCTGCAATCTGTCCGGGCGCCCCCGAGGGGGCCCGGGCTTTTCATGGCAACGGCCTTGCCGGCCAGCGACGGCGGCGGGCCCTCAAACTTCATCGCTCAAGGAGGATGAACATGTCGCTCGATCTTTCCCCCCTGTTCCGGTCCACCGTCGGCTTCGACCGCATGAGCCGTCTTTTCGAAGACGCGTTCAGCGACGCAACGCCCGGCTATCCGCCCTACAACATCGAGAAGCACGGCGAGAACGAATACCGCATCGTGATGGCGGTCGCCGGCTTCGGCCCCGCGGACGTGAAGATCACGGCCAAGGAGAATACGCTCGTCGTCGAGGGCAAGCAGTCCGACAAGACGAACGGCACGCAGTATCTCCATCGCGGCATCGCGGCTCGCTCTTTCGATCGCCGCTTCGAACTCGCCGATCACATTCAGGTCACGGGCGCCAAGCTCGAGAACGGCCTGCTCGTGGTCGATCTGAAGCGCGAGATCCCCGAGGCGCTGAAGCCCCGCGTGATCCCGATCCAGAACGGCGGCAAGGCCGTCGAGCACAAGGTCGCGGCCTAACCGGTACACCTGACGGAGCGAAGCGCGGGCCGCGACACGCGGTCTCTGCGCATCGCATCCGAAACGGAGAGCCAAGAGGGGCCCGCCGCCCGAGAGGGTGGCGGGCCTTTCGCCGTCTAGCGGCTTCGCCCGCAGCGGCGCTGGCCTGATTGACGCAAATCATGGATACGCGCGGCGAATTCGTTTCTGCTTCCGCCGAGAATCTGCCTTGATCGGAAGGGGCACGTGACGGACCGGCGACGAGATCGTGGCCGCCACGCAAGGGCTCCGGGAGCAAAGCGCATGAAGGCGCTCAAATGGATCGCCATCGGCGTCGGCGGTCTGGTGGTGGTGGCCGGCGCCATCGTCGTGCTTGTGTTCTGGCTGACGGGCGGCGCGGTCGATGCCGCCGAGGCGTTTCTCACGCTCGTCGGCAAGGGCCAGTATGAGGAGGCCTACCGCTCGGCGGCGCCGCAGTTTCGCTCGAACCAGGATCTCGGCACGTTCCGCGCCACGATGCAGCGCTACGGCCTCGACAAATATGAATCGGCCTCGTGGTCGTCGCGCGAAATCACCAATGGCCGCGCCACGCTCGAGGGCACGATCCGGACCAGCGGCGGCGAACGCGTTCCCGCGTCCGTCATCCTGGTGAAGAGCGACGGTGCGTGGCTCGTCTACGGTATGCGTTTCGCCGGCGCTGGGGTCGGCACGCGCGAGGAAGCGCCGGGCGGTGCCGCGCTCGACCAGGCGGCCATGAAGCGCCTGGCGTTGCGCTCGCTGCTCGACTTCAACGAGGCCGTCCTGCGCCGCGACTTCACGTCGTTCCACGCCGGCCTCGCGCGCCCGATGCGCGAGAAATACACGCCGGCGCAATTGCGCGACGTGTTCAAGACTTTCGTCGACCAGAAGATCGACATCGCGCCGATCGGCGCGGTGGAGCCCGAGTTCGAGTCGCCGGCGGCGCGGCCCAGCGCCAGCGGCGAGCTTGCGCTCAAGGGGCGCTTCCCCACGCGGCCCTCCGAAGTGCAGTTCGATCTCGCCTACATCACGGAAGGCGGCGAGTGGCGGCTCATCAGCATCAACGTGCGCGTCCGCCCGCCGCAATAGTGCGCTGCCAACGAATTGTTGGGCTGCCTCGGGGGTTGCGCTAAGGTCGCACCGGCAATGGGCACGGAGACTTGGCGGCCATGAGGCGTCGGGACCTGTTTGCGCTCGCCGGCGCCGCGCTCGCCGGATCGCCCTGGCCCGCGTGCGCCGAATCGGGATCGCTGCGCCGGATTGGTATCCTCGCCAGTCAGCCGCTGCGGCCGATCGAAAGCTTCAAGGCGAAGCTGAATGCGCTCGGCTATGTCGAGGGCGGGAACTTTGCGTTCGTTGAGCGCTATGCCCAAGGCCGCGACGATCGCTATCCCGCCCTGGCCTTGGAGCTGGCCGCGCAGCAGCTCGATGTGATCGTGGCGTGGGGAACCCCAGCCGCGCTCGCGGCGAAACGTGCGACGCGCACGATTTCCACCGTCATGGTCGCCGGCGACGCGGTCAACACCGGTGTCGTCTCAAATCTCGCGAGGCCCGAGGGAAACATCACGGGCATTATCGCAATCAACGTCCAGCTTGAGGAAAAGCGGCTGGAGCTGTTGAAAGAGGTCGTTCCCACCCTTCAGCGCGTCGCGGTGCTGGCGAACTCGCTCAATCCTCTCAACAAGATCAATCTTGAGACGACCTTTCGCGTGGCGCGCGATCTCGAGGTCGCGATCGAGGTCTTCGAAGTTCGCAGCAGCACAGAGATCGGCGGCGCGCTCGCGAAGCTCGTGCAATCGCGCCCGGGGGCCGCATTGCTTGCCTCGGATATTCTGCTCCTGAGCAATCGCAAACAGATCGCGGACACGATGGCCACCAACAAAATCCCGGCCATCTACCCGTTCCGCGAATACGTCGAAGTGGGTGGGTTTATCATCTACGGCGCCAACATCTCGGTCCTGTTCGAGCGCGCGGCGGAATACGTCGACCGCATCCTCAAGGGCGAGAAGCCGGGCAATCTTCCGGTCCAGCAGGCCACCGCCTTCGAGCTGGTCATCAATTTGAAAGTCGCGGCGGCGCTCGGGCTCAAGGTGCCGTCGATGGTGCAGGTGCGCGCCGACGAGGTCATCGAATAGCGCATCCGCGGCATTCGGCGTGCCCTTGGCCCGCATGCGTTTACCGGATTAAAAGACACCTCTCCGCAAAACCGAGGGGAAGGAAACGGCAATGACGAATCTCGTGGGCCGCACCGCCATCGTCACCGGTGCCGCGCGCGGCCTCGGGCGTACCTACGCGCAGAAGCTCATCGAAGCGGGCATGAACGTCGTCGTCGCCGACAAGGCCGACACGAAGGAGACGCTCGACTTGATGTATGGCCCCGGCAAGGCGCTCGGCGTTGCGCTCGATGTCGCGGATTTCAAGAGCGCCGCGGCCATGGCCGAGCGCGCGCTCAACGCGTTCGGCCGCATCGACGTGCTGATCAACAACGCGGCGCTCTACGGCGGCTTGAAGGGCGGGCGCGCCGAGCAGATCGACGAAGCCGAGTGGGACCGCTGCATGGCCGTCAACGTCAAGGGCGTCTGGAACTGCTGCCGCGCCGTGATCCCGCAAATGCGCAAGCAGGGCGGCGGCAGCATCGTCAATGTCGCCTCGCTGGCGGCGATCTACGGCTTGCCCTACGCTCTGCACTATTCGGCGGCCAAGGCGGCGGTGATCGGCATCACGCGGGCGCTGGCGCGCGAGCTCGGGCGCGATTGGATTCGCGTGAATGCCATCGCCCCCACGGCGGTCTTGACCGAGGGCACCAAGGAGTTCTTCGGCGCCAAATACGAGAAGGGCATGCAGACGATCCGCGACAATCAATCCCTGAAGCGCAATCTCACGAGCGAGGACCTTGCCGGCACCGTCCTTTATCTCGCCGGCGACGCCAGCAAGTTCGTCACCGGCCAGACCATCATGGTCGACGGCGGGACGCATTTCCTCTAAGGGCGAAGGCATGAAACCGGGCATTCGCACCACGCTTCGCCTCGGCACGATCCTCGCCGCCACGGCGCTTGCCTTCGTCGCCGCGCCCGCGACCGCCATCAAGCTCGAGAACTATCAGAAATACCGCCTCGACTCGCGCACCGTGCGCGCCACTTACCAGTCGATGATCGAGGTGCGCATCGAGGGCGTGCTCATCGGACTCGTCATCGCCAACCGCGCCGCTGTCGCCGCCGGCGTGAAGCCGCTGTTCTGCCCACCCGAGAAGTTCGAGATGCGCGGCGCCGAGGCCGTGAAAATGCTCGACAACGAGCTGACCTCGGGCACGGGCGCCGACGGCAAGCCCTATCCCGGCGACACCAACGTCGAGGACGTGATGCTGAAGGTCGCGCAGAAGCGCTGGCCTTGCACGCGCTGAAGGCGACGATGGCCGAAGATCCCACCATCTTCGACCGGCGCGCCGTGCGCGCGCACCGCGACCGTGCGGCGCAGAATCTCGCCGAGGGCACCGAGGCCGAGTTTCTGCACCGCGAGATCGGCGACCGGCTGCTGGAGCGGCTCGACGACGTGAAGCGGACGTTCCCCGCGGTGCTCGACTTGGGCTGCCGCGACGGCTTCCTCGCCCGCGCGCTCGCGCGCCGGCCGGGAGTCGAGCGCGTGTTCCAAGCCGATGTCTCGCCCGCCTTCGCGCGGCTCGCGCGCGTCAGCAATCGGTTCTTCGCCACGGTCGCCGCCGACGAGGAGGCGCTGCCGTTCGCCCCCGCGAGCTTCGATCTCGTCGTCTCCAATCTGGCGCTGCACTGGGTCAACGATCTGCCGGGCGCGCTCATTCAGTTGCGCCGCGCGTTGAAGCCCGACGGCCTGCTTATGGCCGCGATGTTCGGCGGCGATACTCTGACCGAGCTTCGCCAGGCGCTGCTGCAAGCCGAGCTCGCGGAGGAGGGCGGCGCCAGCCCGCGCGTCAGCCCGCATGCCGACGTTCGCGATGCGGGCACGCTGTTGCAGCGCGCCGGCTTCGCGCTGCCGGTCGTCGACCGCGACCGCATCCAGGTCACCTACGAGCACGTGTTCAGCCTGATGGCCGATCTGCGCCTGATGGGCGAGACGAATGCGCTGCGCGAGCGCCGGCGCGGCTTCACGCGCCGCGCCACGATGCTGACCGCGGCCGAGGAGTATCTCCGCCGCTACGCCGACAACAGTGGGCGCCTCATCGCCAATTTCGACATCGTGTATCTCACCGCCTGGGCGCCCGGCCCGGGGCAGCCGCAACCGCTCAAGCCCGGCAGCGCCGCGCACCGCCTGGCGGAAGCGCTTCGCACCGAAGAGCACGACGCCGACGATCTGGCCGATCCGGGGCCGAAGCGCGCGTGACGTTGGGACCGCGCGGCTCCAGCCGCGCACGTCATCGGCGCGGGTCAATCGACGGCGGCAAAGAGCGCGCGTGGACGCGCGCGGTCCCAACCCCGCACCGCGGCGATGCGCTGGATCACGGCCGCGCGCGGCGCTTCGATCTTGCCGTGCTCATAGGCGACGATGGTGAGCTGACCGCGCACGACGTCGAGCAGCTCGCCGGGCCTCAGCAGAAAATTGGGATTGGAGGGCTTGCCGAAGGCGTCGTTGCCTTCCGCAAAGGTCTCGTAGATCAGCACGCCGCGGTCTTCGACCGCCGCGACGAGCTGCGGCAGCAGCGGGCGGTGCAGGTAGTTCGTCACGACCACGCCGGCAAATTTGCGTTCGTCGAGCGGCCAGGGCTTGCCTTCGAGATCGGCGGCGAGAAATTCGACCCCCGGGTCGGTGCGGATATCGGCGAGGCCCGAAACATCGATATCGACCGCGGTCACGGCATACCCGCGCGCGCGGGCGTAACGCGTATGGCGCCCACCGCCGGCGGCGAGGTCGAGAATGCGCCCGCCGGCCGGCGCCAACGCGAGAAAGCGCGCGACCCAAGGCGAGGGCTGATCGAGAGCGGCGTGCGGCATCGCGGTGGTTTGGCAGTCGGGCGTTTCGACTGCTACTTTAACTCCAAAGGAAGCGTCCCTATCTTATGAACGACTTCCTTTGTTTCGCCAGGACTCTGCGCGCCGCATGATCCGCTTCACCTTGAGATGCCCGGACGGCCACGAATTCGAGGCCTGGTTCCGCAATGGCGACACCTACGATCGCCAGGCGAAGCGGGGCGAAGTGCGCTGTCCCGATTGCGGCTCGCCGAAAGTGACGAAGGCGATCATGGCGCCCTCGATCGCCAAGGGCGGGCGCGCCGCGCCGGTCGAGGCTCCCGCCGCGAACGACAAGCCGTCCGCCGCGGCCGAACCCAGGGCGACGGCCGCATCCGAGCCCACAGCGGCGGGCGAGCCCGCCACCATGCACGTCGCCGGCAAGATGCGCGAGGCGCTGCGCGAAATACGCGCCTTCATCGAGAAGAACGCCGAATATGTCGGCCCGCGCTTCGCCGCCGAAGCGCGCAAGATGCACAAGGGCGAATCGCAAGAGCGCAGCATTTACGGCGAGGCCTCCGACCAGGACGCCGAGGCGCTCAAAGACGAAGGCATCGAATTCGGCCGCATCCCCTGGCCGAAATACCGCCACGACAGCTGACTTCAGCATGACGGCGACGTGACAGCCGCTCCAATACTAGCGAGAGCTTGCACCGCCAATACAAGCGGTTGACGAGGCGCCCGCTTGCCCCCATGTTTCGCGTCAGTGCCGCTGCTCGCGGAGGCTCGCCATGCTGCGCCTGTTCGTTGCCGTTCCGCTGCCCGAAGCGGTTCAGGAGCGGCTGGAGCGGATCAGCTTCGGCATCCCCGGCGCCAATTGGGTCGCCGGCGAGAACATGCACATCACGCTCCGTTTCTTGGGCGAACTCTCGAACGCCGACGCGGCCGATATCGACGACAATCTGTTGGGCGTGCGCGCGAAGGCCTTCGATCTCGCGATCGAGGGCGTGGGCCATTTCGGCTCGCTGCGCCAGACACGTTCGCTCTGGGCCGGCGTCGCGCGCAATCCCGCGCTTCAGCATCTGCGCGACAAGGTGGAATCAGCCGCGGTCCGCGCGGGGCGGCCGCCCGAGGGCCGCAAATTCGTCCCGCACGTGACGCTCGCGCGCTTCAAGAGCGAAACCGGCCATCACCTCGCGAATTTCCTGGCCGAGCACAATCTGCTGAAGATCGGCCCCATCCCCATCGACCGCTTCACGCTGTTCCAGAGCCATTTGAAGCGCGACGGCTCGGTCTACGAGCCCCTCGCCGACTATCCGCTCGTCGACGAGCGCGCGGTGGCCGCACTGTCGTAGCTGCCGGCGTCACCGCCGCCCAGCCTTAATCGCCGTCGGGCTTCCGCCAGCAGACGAAGGTGCGGTTTTCGGCCGAGCCCATGGCTTCGACCACCACGTTGCTGTCGAAACCGGCGAGCGTCTGGAGCTTGGCCAGCAATCGCTGCGAGCCCTCCGCCTCCTGCGGCACGACGCAGCGGTTCGCTTCGCCCACCAGCACCCAGAACACGTCGTTCTGGAACGGCCCCTGGTCGGTGGTCTCGAGCAGCACGGCCTTGAGGTCGCTCCAGCGCACCGCCTCGCGCCGCGTCAGGCCGCGCTTGCAGACGATCCACTCCTCGTCGATCTCGACTGCGATCGCCATGCTGGGCTACTGCGCTCGGAGGCGTTGCTTGATGTAGTCTTCGATCTCGACCTTTGCGCCTTCGCGGAAGCATTCGCTGTAGGTGGTGCCGTGCCCCTTGTGGCAGGCATCGAACGCGACGATGCGGATGCCGGGGACGGTTTCGAGCGGCGCCAGCTCGCTCGGCCGGTCGAAATCGTCGTCGCTGTAGGCGAAGATCAGCGCGTCGATGCGCTTGGCTTGCTTGAGATACGCGGTCTGCGCCGGCGCCAGTTGGCGCCGCCACTTGGGATACTGCGCCTCCTCATAGCGCGGTCCGGCGAAGGCGGGCGCGAACGCGACGATGGCGTTGAAGCCGCTCGCGTCCTTCCGCGCCGCCATCAACGACGACCAGCCGCCGGCGGAATGGCCGAGCACGAAGATATGCGACGCCGGCACGCCGCGCGCACGATGCGCAGCCACGGCCGCCAGGATCTCGTCGGCGCGCTTGTAGGTGTATGAGCCGTCAACGCCGTCGTCGATGGCGACCGAGCAAAGATAGTAGACGGTCCAGCCGTTGGCGCCGGCGACGTCGCGCACCACGCCCGGCACGTCCTTCTGCTCGTTGCACACGTGGCGGCGCTGCGGCCGGTAGGTGCCGTGGTTGAAGATGAGGATGACGGCCTTGGCCGCATCGCCGGGCCGCGCCGCGCGCGGCGGCTTGGCACTTTCGTCCTGGAGTGGTGACGGCGGCGCGGGACCCTGCTGCGCGGCAGCACCGGACGCGGCCAAAAGCAGGGCGAACAGGAGGAAAAGGTGGCGCATGCAATTTCTTGATACGGCCGACCAAGGCTAGGCAGTTCCCGCCACCGGGGCAACGGCGTGATGGGCCCCGTCACACGCCGAAACGGTCCAAAATCCGCACGACGCTGTTCGCATAACCGCCGCCGAAGAGCTGGACGTGCACCAGCAGCGGATAGAGGTTGTAGAGATCGCGTCGTGCCGCGAAGAAGCCGCCATCGAACGGCGCGAGTTCGGCATAGCGCCGGAAGAAAGCGTCGCCGAAGGTGCCGAACAGCGTGCCGAACGCGAGTTCGATCTCGGGATGCGCCCAATAGAGCGCCGGGTCGATGAAGCCGGCGACGCGGCCGGCATTCACCAGCACGTTGCCGGTCCAGCAATCGCCGTGGATGAGCGACGGATACGGCGGCTCCTCGATCCAGCGCTCGAGCCGGCCGGCCAGCGTTTCGATGCGCGCCATGATCCGCGCGGGCAGCCGGCCGGCCGCGTGCGCGGCACGGGCGCGGTGCAGCAGGCGGTGGTCGCGGAAGAAATCAAGCCAGCGCGGCGCCGGCGGGTTGGGTTGGTCGAGCGGGCCTATCGGCGTGTCGCGCGCGAAGCCGAAATGCGGGCCTCTGATCGCGTGCAGTGCGGCCAAGAGCTCGGCCGCATGCGCCTCCGACCGTGCATCGAGCGCGTCGCCCGAGTCGATGTATTCGAGCAGCAGGAGTTCCGGCGCCGCCGCCAGCACCGCCGGCACCGGCAGCGCGGTGTTGGCGCGGAGATAGCCGAGCATCCATGCCTCGCACGCGAGCGTGCGCCCCGGCGAAGGCCGCTTGGCGACGATGCGCTCGCCGCCGGCGAAGTCGCAGCGATGCACCGGCGCGATGCACCCGCCGCCCATCGCCGCGATGCGCGCAGGGCGGCGGCCGAGTAACCGCTCGATCTCGTCGGCGAGGCTCAATCCTCCCTCCCGAACGCGCTAGGCGCTGCGCGGCGTGCGGCTCTCCAGCGTCGCCTCGATCTCGTCGAGCAGCGCATCCACGCCCGCCTCGACCAAGTCGAGCACGCGGTCGAAGCCGTCCGGGCCGCCGTAATAGGGATCGGGCACGTCGCGATGCGTGGCCTCGCGCACCAGCGCCATGAACAGGCGGAGTTTCTCGCCGGCCGGTGCGGGCGCCAGGCGCTTCAACAGGCGCAAATGCCCCTCGTCCATGGCGACGACGAGATCGAAGGCGCGGAAATCGGCGGCGCTCACCTTGCGCGCGAACATGCCGGCCATGGGATAGCCGCGGCGCTGCGCGGCCGCGCGCGTGCGCGGATCGGGCGGCTCTCCGATATGATAGCCGTGGGTGCCGGCCGAATCGGCGAAGACGCGCTCGCTTAAGCCCCGCGCCGCCGCTTTGGCGCGGAACACCGCCTCGGCCGTCGGCGAGCGGCAGATATTGCCGGTGCAAACGAAGAGAACCTTCATCGCTGGGCGAAGATGCTCGGCTCGATCACGTCGACCGTCAGCTCCTCCCAGGTCACGGCATGGGCCGGAACCACGTCGCCGCGGCGCTCCTCGATCGCGTAGATCTGGTTGGCCTGGAGCGAGAGGCCGTCCAGATGCTCGGCGAAGACGATGACGACGTCGCGCCGGCTCGAGCGGTCGGGCGCGTGGATCCAGGCGTTCAGCGCGATCGCCGCGGCACCGATGGCGCCGGCCTCGGCCTCGGTGCCGAGGTCGGCGCGTAGCGATTCGAGATCCTGCTCGGAGGTGCCGTCGCCGTCGGCGGCCTCGGGCATCACGATCTCGGTGTCGCCCTTGGCATCGAGCGTGAGCGCGAAGGGCCGGAACTGGCCCTCCTCCTCGAGTAGGCGCTTGGCCGCGGCCAGGCATTCCTCGATCAGGCGCGTGCAGGCGTCTTCGCCGGGATCGTCGGCCACGGTTCGCACTCCTTTCGGCGCTGCGTCTAGCTGCCGCTCGAGATGAATTCGCGCAACACGGCGAAGGCACGCTCGGGATCGTCGCTATGCACCCCGTGGCCGCACCCGGGAAAACGCTCGAAGCGTCCCAGATGCGGGGGCAGGGCGGCGGCGATCGTCTCGCTGAAGGCCATCGGCGTGATCGGGTCTTCTTCCCCGGCGAGTATGAGCACGGGACAACGAATACGCGCGAGGTTGGCCCGGAAATCCATCAGCCCCTGCTCGTTTTTCGGCCCGGCGAAGTGCAGCGACTGCTCGTGATTGACGATGGCGCGCTTGTCCGCGTCTTTGTCGACGACCGCGCGCCGGCGATAGAACGGAAAGCAGACCTCGATGAACTTCTTGCGGCCTTCGAGGGTGGGGTTCAGCCAATAGGCTTCGGCCGCTTCGCGCGCCTTCAGCCCGCCCAGCCGCTCGAACGCGGCGAACATCACGGGGAACTCCATCCGCGCCGCCGTGCTGGCAAGGATCAGCTTCGCCGGATGGCCGGGGTGACGGGTGGCGTAGGACTGCGCGACGAACCCGCCGAACGAGCCGCCGTAGACGATCGGGCGCTCGATGCCGAGCGCGTCGCACAGGCCCTTCACGTCGTCGCCCCATTGGGCGAGCGTCCAAGTTTCGGGAGGGCTGCCCATGCTGCGGCCGTTGCCGCGGTGATCGAGATAGACGATCTGGGCGATGTCGGCCAACGCCGAGAATGCGGGCTTGAACATCGAGTGGTCGAAACCCGGCCCGCCGTGCAGCAGAACGAGGGTGGGCTTCGCGCGCATTCGCGGGCCGTCGGGCACGAGGCCCGCGCCCTCGACGTCGAAATAGAGCCTGGTTCCGTTGACGGCGACGTACATGGGCTTGCCTTTGGCACGCGGAGGCGCGGAGGGCACAGAGTTTAGCACGATCTCCGCAACCTCCGCGTCTCCGCGTGAACCATCGCAGGCGCTTGACGAAGGCGGGGTGCGTCGCCAACTGTTGGACGCCCGAGCAAAACGAAGT
>JBKOUH010000255.1:0-8177 GCA_046723285.1 Pseudomonadota bacterium | reverse complement strand
GGCGGCGCAGAATTATTCGTGGAAGCCCGACCGGCCGGTGACGATCATCGTGCCCTGGGCCGCGGGCGGCTCGACCGACCAGATGGCGCGCCTCGTGGCGGCGGACCTCGAAGCCGCGCTCGGCCAGAAATTCGTCGTCGTCAATCAGCCCGGCGCCTCGGGCTCGATCGGCACCAAGAACGCGCTCGAAGCGGCCAAGGACGGCTACACCTGGGCCGCGGGCGCCGCGGTCGATGTCGGCACCTACAAGGTCCTCGGCCTGCTCGATACGATGCTGCAGGACTGGAGGCTCTATTTCGCCGTCGCCAACGTGAACGTCGTCGCGGTCAATCCGAGCGCGCCGTTCAAGGATTTCCCCGCCTTCCTCGATGCGCTGAAGACGCGCGGCGACAACATCACGGTGGCGACCGCGGGCCTCTCCTCGGCCGGCCACAACATGATGGAGAGCATCCGCGCCAACGCGCCGATCAAGTACAAGCACGTGACCTACAACGGCGGCGCGCCGGCGGTGCTGGCGACGGTTTCCGGCGAGACGCAGGCCGTGGCCCAGCTTCTGGTCGAGATGTCGGAGCACATCAAGGCCAAGCGCCTGATCCCGCTCGCCGCGCAATCGGAGAAGCCGGTGAAGCTCGCGGGCTATGGCGAGATCCCGCCGGTGACGAAGTGGCTGCCGAGCATGCCGGCGCCACTCAATTATTTTGGCATCTGGGTGCCGAAGGATGCGCCGAAGAATGTGCTCGAGACGATGGACGCGGTGTGGAAGGACAAGATCGCGAAGTCGGAGCGGCTACAAAAATACGCCGACGACCGCGCCGCGCTCTTCGCGCCGCTTTACGGCCAGCAGGCTTTCGACGAGTCGATGAAGATGGTGCGCTACACGGCGTGGCTCTATCACGACGCTGGGAAGTCGAAGGTGTCGCCCGACACGGTCGGAATCCCGAAGCTGAAATAGCGTCAGCACGGCGGCGGCCCGCGCCAGGCACCGCCGCCGCGTCGTTCGAGGGGTTTCCGTGAGCACGTCCGAGCCGCAGCCCGCGCCAGCGCCGCCGCCCGCGAGCATACTGCCGCACGAGGTGCCGCTGCCGCCGCGCGTCGATCTCTGGACCGCGGCGGTTTTCTTCGCCGTCGCCATCGCGATTCTCTACGCATCGTGGCTGATGCCGACCTATCGCCAGCAGGCCGGCCAGCTCTATACGGCGCCGGGCCTGGTGCCTTCCTTTTACGGGACGATCATCGCGCTGCTGAGCCTCTGGCTCGGCGCGCGCTCGATCGGGCGCGGGGCCCTGAAGCGCGGCATCAAGGCGCCGGGCGCCAAACGCGAAGGCTATAGCGACGCGCGGCTGTTGCTCGCGACCGTCCTCTGCCTCTTCTACGCGATCGGCCTCATTGGCCGCCTGCCGTTCTGGCTCGCGACCGCGATCTTCGTCTTCATCTTCGTGCTGTTGTTCGAATGGGAGCGCGGCCAGGCTTGGGCCCTGCGCGCGCGGCGGATCGCGATCGCGGCAGCGCTCGGCGTCGGCACGGGCTGGGCCGTGCTCTACGTGTTCCGCGACATCTTCCTCGTGCGCCTGCCGTAGCCGGCCCGCATGTTCGACAGTTTCGCGCAGTTCGGCCACGAGTTCGCAAGCTTCCTCACGATCGGCACGATCTTGACCGTGCTGTGGGCGACGTTCGTCGGCATCGTGATCGGCGCCTTGCCCGGCCTCACCGCCACGATGGGCGTGGCGCTGATGACCACGCTCACCTTCACGCGCCCGCACAGCGAGGCGATCCTGATTCTCGTCTGCGTCTATGTCGGCGCCATCTACGGCGGCAGCCGCAGCGCGATTCTGCTCAACATTCCCGGGACACCGGCGAGCGCCTGCTCGACGCTCGACGGCTATCCGCTCGCGCGCCAGGGCCTGGCCGGCCGCGCGATGGGCATCTCGACCAGCGGCTCGTGGCTCGGCACGCTCTTCGGCACGATGTGCGTGGCGCTATTCACGCCGCTGCTCTCGGAAGCAGCGCTCTCGTTCCAGAGCTACGAGTTCTTCTGGATCGCCGTGTTCGGCATCGTGATCGCCGGCACGCTCGCCGGCGGCGATGCGCTCAAAGGCTACATCGCCGGTTTTCTCGGCCTCTGGGTCGGCACGATCGGCCAGGAGCCCTACTACAACTACGCGCGCTTCGTTTACGGCTGGAGCGATCTTTCCGGCGGCATCGGGCTGCTGCCGGCGCTGGTCGGCGTGTTCGGAGTCGCCGAAGTCCTGCTCGCGATGCGCGGCCCCGCGTACAAGGTGACGAGCAAGGCGCTGGATTCGGCCATCCCGCGCATCGGCGACGTCTTGCAATATTGGCGCACGATCGTCCGCTCGGGCGCTATCGGCACGTTCATCGGCGTGCTGCCGGGCCTGGGCGAAGACACGGCGGCGTGGTCGTCCTACGCGGCGGCGCGGCGCGCGAGCAAGGAAAAGGAGAAATTCGGCAAGGGCTCGATCGAAGGCCTGATGTCGGCCGAAACCGGCGAGAGCGCGTGCGTGCCGGGCGCGATCATCCCGGTGCTGACGCTGGCGGTGCCGGGCTCGGCCCCAGCCGCAGCGCTGATGGCCGCGATGATGATCCACGATCTGAAGCCCGGCCCGATGCTGATGATCGAGACGCCGCAGTTCTTCTACCAAATCATCGCCATGCTCGTAATCGCCGACATCAGCAAGCTGTTCTTCGGGTTGACGCTGGTGCGCCCATTGCTGTGGATCCTGATGGTGCCGCGCGAGCGGTTGATGCCGATCATCTTCGTGCTCTGCACCGTCGGCGCCTTCGCGATCACGCAGCGCGTGTTCGACATCTATGTGATGCTGTTCTTCGGCCTGGTCGGCTTCGTGCTGCGCGGCCTGAAGTTCCCGATGCCGCCGCTGATCCTCGGGCTGGTGCTGGGCGACCTTCTGGAGCAGAATCTGACGCGCGGCCTCGTGATTTCGAGCGGCGACGTGATGCCGTTCTTCACGCGGCCGGTCAGCGCGGTGCTGGCGGCGATCACGATCTTCTCGGTCCTCTGGTCGATCCCGCCGGCACAGCGCGGCATCAAGTCGGGATTGCGCGGCCTCTTCCGCCGGCCGCGACGCGCCGGGTGACGAGCAACGGAGCACGCCGATGAGCATCGCCGTTCGTCTCGATGTCTCCCCGATCTCGCCGGTGATGGGCGCCGAAGTACACGGCATCGATCTGGCGAAGCCGCTCGACGAAGACACCTTTGCCGCGATCCGCGCCGCCTTCAACCGCCACATGCTGCTGCGTTTTCCCGGGCAGAAGCTCGGCGAGGCGCAGCTCGTCGCCTTCAGCCGCCGCTTCGGCGAGCTGCAGATTCACGTGCTCGACGAATATCGGCATCCGCAATTTCCGGAGATCTACGTGCTCTCGAACGTCGACAGGGCGACCGGGCGCACCACCGGCTATCATCCGGATCGCGGCACCCTGGTGTGGCACTCGGATCTTTCATTTCAGCGGCGGCCGGCGCTGGCGACGATTCTCTACGGCATCGAAGTGCCGAAAAAGGGCGGCGAGACACTATTCGCCGACATGTGCGCGGCCTACGACACGCTCGACGAAGCCACGCGGCGCCGGATCGAAACACTGCGCGGCTTTCACGACCTCGACTATTCACGCACGCGCGCCGGCGCGCCGCCCATGACCGAGAAGCAGCGCGCCGAGGCGCCGCCGGTCGATCACCCGCTCGTCCGCACCCATCCCGAAACCAAGCGCAAGGGCCTCTACATCAGCCATCACATTTCGCGCATCGCCCGGCTCGGAGCCGAAGAGTCGAAGCGTCTCCTCGCCGAGCTGATGGCGCACGCGACGAGCCCGCGCTTCGTCTACAGCAACAGCTGGCAGAGCGGCGACGTGGTGATGTGGGACAACCGCTGCACCATGCACTGCGCCACCGAATACGACGCCAGCGAAGAGCGCCGCGTCATCCATCGCACGGTGGTGAAAGGCGATATCCCGGTCTGAGCGCCGGCCTTCTAATCTCGCTCGACCTTCACCGTCTTACCGCCCGTCCCCGCCTCCAGCAGCGCATCGATCAGGCGATGCACGCGCAAGGCCTCCTCGCCGCTCACGCGCGGCTCGCGGCGCTGTTCGATCGCGTCGAGGAAATCGGCGAGCACGGCGCGGTGATAGTCGTGCGGGAACGCCATGGGGTCGGCGCCGGTGCCGCCGGCGGTTCTGTCCGGCGCCATCTCGACGGTTGTCCCGTCGTGGAGCTGAACCTTGAGCTCGGTGCCGGCGAGCATCGCCGTGCCGCGCGTGCCGATGAGCTCGATGCGCTCGGCGAAGCCGGGAAACGCCGCCGTCGTCGCCTCGATCGTGCCAAAAGCGCCGGTCGTGAAACGTGCGGCCGCGCACACCAGATCCTCGGTCTCCATGCGGTGCACGCGCGTCGTCGACGCATAGCCGCACACCTCCTCGACATGGCCGGCGAGGTTCAACATGAGGTCGAGCGTGTGGATGCCCTGCGTCAGCAGCACGCCGCCGCCGTCGCGCGCCTTGGTGCCGCGGCCGGGCTGGTCGTAATAGCTCTGGGGTCGCCAGAGCTTGATCGCCGTCGAGCAGCTCACGATCGGGCCAAGCGCGCCGCTGCGGATGATCTCGGCGAGCTTCATCGCCGCGGGGCGAAAGCGGTGCTGCAGCACGACGCCGAGCGTGATGCCGGCGGCACGCGCGGCCGCTACGAGTTCCAAGGCGCGCGGCGTCGAGATCTCGAGCGGCTTTTCGAGCAGGATGTGCTTCTTGGCCGCCGCCGCGCGGCGCACGAGATCGAGATGCGTGTTGGGCGGCGTCAGGATCAGGACGGCGCTGACGCTTGTGTCGGCGAGAATCGCGTCGAGATCGCCGCCGAGCGGAAAATCGAAGCGTGTCTTGAACTCGCGCCGGCGCGCGTCGCTCGGGCTGAACGCATAGGCGACGTCGACGCGGTCTTTCAGATCGGCAAGGCTCTTGGCGTGCGGCGCCACCGCCATGCCGAGGCCGATGATCGCGACGCGGTGCCTGGCCATCGCTGCTAGAAGCCGTAGAGCTTCGCCGGATTATCGACAAGGATCTTGTTGCGCGTCTTCTCGTCCGGCACCCAATCGAGCAACAGATCGAGGAGATCGGCATCGTCGGGGCGCTGCTCGGCCGGCACCGACGGGTGCGGCCAGTTCGACGCCCAGACGCAGCGCTCGGGCGCGGCCTTGACCAGCGCCTTGGCCAGCGCGCCGACATCGGGATAAAGCGGCGGACCCTTTTTCGACGTTTCGTAGGGCGCTGAGAGCTTGACCCAGGTGCGGCCGTTTTCGAGCAGGCGCAGCAGGCACTTGAAGCTCGGATGATCGACGGCGACGGGCTCCAGGAACTTGCCGTTGTGATCGATCACGAGCGTGCCCTCCAAGCGCTTCAGCAGCGCCTCGCGCTCGGGCAGCTGCCGGCCGTCGAGCTGCAGCTGCACGTGCCAGCCGAAATTGCCGGCGCGCGCGGCCATCGTCTCGAGACCTTCCCAGGGCAGAATGCCGCCCGGCAGCATGAAGTAGCGGATGCCGCGCATGCCGGCCCTGGTGAGGCGGTCCAACTCGGCGTCGGCGACGCCAGCCTCGACCACGGCGATGCCGCGCGCGCTGCCGCCCATCGCCGCCATCGCCTCGAGCGTGCAGGTGTTGTCGGCCGCGTAGGCCGAAGGCTGCACGACGACGGTGCGCGAGACGCCGATACGCTGCCGCATCGCGAGGTAATCGGGAACGGTCGCCACCGGCGGCTTGAACGTCGCCGTCGGCGCCACTTTGAACCGCGCATCGTAGATGTGCATGTGCGTGTCGCACGCGCCCGGCGCCGCCTTCAAGCGCGGTTGCTTCGGTTCCTTGGCGGCCATGGCGTTGCTCCCTATGCCGGCGCGCGCTTGATGCGCGCGAGCTTCGTGGCTTTATCGGCGTTGACGGTGCCGGGCGGAATCTCGCCGCGGATTAGCGCCGCGGCCTGGCGCGCGGTCTCGAGCGCCTGATGTTCGATTGCTTCGGGGGTGAGGCCCGCGATATGCGGCGTCGCGATCACGTCGGCGCGGCGCGCCAGGTGCGGCGAAGGCATCTGGTCCGGCGCGCGGCCGACGTCGAGCGCGGCGCCGGCGATGCGCTTCCCGTCGAGCGCGCGCTCGAGCGCGGCTTCATCGACGAGATTGCCGCGCGAGGCGTTGATGAGCCAAGCCGTGGGCTTCATCCGCGCCAGCGCCGCGGCATCGATCAGATTCTCGGTCTCCTCGCTCGCGACCGCGAGCGGCACGACGAAATCCGCAGCGCCGAGCAGCGAGGCGAGATCGGCTTGGATAAGCGGCGGCGCGGCCTTCTTGTAGGGGTCGTGGACGATGACGCGCATGTCGAGCGCGAGCGCGAGCGCCGCGAGATACGAGCCGATCGCGCCGTAGCCGATGATGCCGATCGTGCTGCCCTTCAACTGCTTTCCCATGCGCGAATCGGGCGGCGCCGCGCTGGCGCGGTAGGCGCCACTGTAATGGGTGACATGGCGCCCGGCATCGACCATGGCGCCCACGATCCACTCCGCCACCGCCGGCACGAACCCTGGCGAGGCGCGCGTGACGAGGACGCCGGCACCGCTCGCGGCGGCGACGTCGATGTTGCGGATATCGACGGCGACGCGCTCGAAGACGCAGAGATCGGGCAGGCTCTCGAAGACCGCCGCCTCGCCCGGTGTCTGGCGGTCGGCGATGATGATCTCGCAGCCCTTGGCCTCGGCGATGATTTCGGCCGTCGAGAGAACGCGCCCCAGCGAATTGAGCCGCACCTCGGCGACGGCGCGCAGCTCGGCCAGCGCGCGCGCGCCGTAATAATTGGCGCGCATCTCGGGCGAATGGGTGAGAAAGACGCGGACGGGCGGCATCGCGCGCTCAGCTGCCGCGCGTCTCGGGATCGCCCATGAACTCGTCGCTGCAGAAGGGTCCGCCTTCGAACATGTCCGCGATCGGATCGGACGGCAGCTTGGCCTGCCCGGCGAGCGCGTCTCTTAGGTGATCCTCGGCGCGGCCGGTCGGCCGATAGCCGAGGCGGAACGCGGCGGCATTGTCCCACCAACCCCGCGCATTGTCGGAGGCGCCATAGACAACCTCGTAGCGCAGCTCCGGATGCTCGAGGCCGATGCGGATCAGCTGCACGAGATCGTCGGGACTGATCCAGATCGACATGCGGCGCATGTCCAGCGGCTTGTCGCCGAAATTGCCGATGCGGATGCAGAGAACGCGCAGCCCATGTTTGTCGGCGTAAAGCGCGCCGAGCGCTTCGCCGAACGCCTTGCTTACGCCATAGCGGCTGTCGGGTCGGACCAGCGCCTCGGTGCCGACGCGGCGGCGGCGGCGATAAAAGCCCATCACGTGGTTCGACGAGGCGAAAACGACGCGCTTCACGCCGTGCCGGCGCGCGGCTTCGAACAGATTGTAGCAACCGACGATGTTGGCCGGATGGATCATCTCCCACGGCTTCTCGACCGAGACGCCGCCCAAATGGATGATGCCGTCGATGCCTTTCACGATCTTCTCGACCGCGGCGAGATCGGCGAGATCGGCCGCGACGAAGGTCTCATCCTTGCCGACATCCTTGGGCGTCGCGATATCGCTCAAGCGCAATTCGCGATACGCGCCCTTCAGCATCCGACGCAGGCGCGTGCCGACGCCGCCGGCGGCGCCGGTCAATAGCACGCGCTCGACCTTGGCGCCCGATCCTCCGGTGCCGGCCGTCATGCCTGGACGTCCACCGTCGCCAGCTTCCGGTAGCGCTCGCGGCCGTTGGTGAGGTGGCGGCGCATCGCTTCGCGCGCCGCGGCGGGATCGCGGTTGCGGATCGCGGCCACGAGCGCGCGGTGCTCACCCTGGATTTTCTCGAGGTAGGCACGCTGTCCGGAGACGCGCCCGGATTCGACGCGCACGCTCTGGCGCGGAATGATGTAGCGACCGAGATACTCCAAGAAGCGCACGAAATGGCCGTTGCCGGTGGCTTCGGCGATCGTCATGTGGAGCGCGTAATCCTCGTCGATGGCGGATTCGCCGCGCTCGATCGCGCGGTCGATGGATTTCAGCGCGTCGCCGATGGCGCGCTGCTGTTGCGGCGCCGCGCGCTCGGCCGCAAGGCCGGCCGATTCGACTTCGACGCCGAGGCGCAGCTCCATCA
>JBKOUH010000369.1:0-4949 GCA_046723285.1 Pseudomonadota bacterium | reverse complement strand
GACACGAAGGACACGAAAAGTACGAAAAGACGGCGCGCCAAAGGCGCGCGATCGTTCGTCTTCGTGTTCTTCGTGACTTCGTGGCAAATCTGGAGTTTCTCCCCGGCTCCCGGCTCCCTGTTGATCTATCGCTCCGCCGGGGCGAGACTTGCGGCACGCGGAGGCGCGGAGAACGCGGAGCCGGACCTTTCCTCCGCGCGCTCCGCGGCTCCGCGTGACAAGAAACGACGGGAGGAGACCATGCGCGCATTGACCGCGGCGCTTGCGCTGTCGCTCTCGGCCGCACTCCAGGTCGACGGCGCCGGGGCGGAGACGTGGGGCGTGGCCACGTCGAGCCCGGGCTCGATCTACCACTCGGCCGGCTCGGCCATCGCCAAGGTGGCGCGCGAGAAGGCGGGCCTGAACCTCGTCGTCCAGCCGTTCACGAGCCCCAACATCCACATCCCGGTGGTCGACGGCGGCGAGGTGGAATACGGCCTCTCCAACGTCTACGAGCTCGGCCTCGCCGTCAGCGGCCACGAGCATTTCGACGGCAAGCCGCACAAGAATCTGCGCGCGGTGTTCCTGATGTTCCCGCTGCGCACGGCGATCTTCGTCAAGAAGGATTCGCGCTACCGCTCGATCGCCGACCTCAAAGGCGCGCGCATGCCCGACGGCTTCGCGAGCCAGAAGATCCTGCTGCCGATCATCGACGCCGCCTATGCCACCGCGGGGCTCACGCGGAAGGACATGGTTCCGGTGATGACCGCGAGCGTGGTGCGCCAGGCCGACGATTTCATCGCCGGCAAGACCGAGGGCTTCGCGTTCGCGCTGGGCTCGGCCAAGGTGCAGGAGGCGAACGCGGCGGTGGGCGGCGTCCGCGCCCTCCCGATGCCGAACACGCCCGAGTCGCTGGCCGCGATCCGGAAGCACCTGCCGCAAGCCTATCTCCGGCTCGAGCAGCCGGGCCCGCGCAACCCCGGCATCCTCGAGCCGATGCACATCATCGCCTACGACGCGCTCGTCTTCGCCAACGCCAAGGTGTCCGACGAGGCGGTCTACAAGCTCGCGAAGGCGATGTATGAGAGCAAGGCCGAGCTCGCGCAGGCGTTCGGGCCGTTCGCGCTGTTCGATCCGGCGGCGATGGCGAAGAAGATCGACCCCATCGAATTCCACCCCGGTGCGATCAAATTCTACAAAGAGAAGAACCAATGGCCGCCGAAAGAGTGATCGGCACTCCAATTTCCAACTTGTCGCCCCCGCGCAAGCGGGGGCCCATGCTTCCACAGGCAAAGCGTCAATGACCAAACACTCGTCGCCGGAGAGATGGGTCCCCGCTTTCGCGGGGACGATAATGCTGGTTTGGTTGCCGACATGAGCCCGCGCAAAATCGACGCCGCACATGCGGGGGAGACCCTGCTCGCGGTCCTGGCCGAGCGCGGGGTCGAGTATCTGTTCGGCAACGCGGGCACCGATTTTCCCTCGATCATCGAGGGCTTCGCCAACGCGTCGCTCTTGGGACGCACGGTGCCGCAGCCGGTCACCGTGCCGCACGAGAACGTGGCCGTGGCGATGGCGCACGGCTACTACCTCGCCACCGGCCGGCCGCAGGCGGTGATGGTGCACGTCAACGTCGGCACCGCCAACGCGATCTGCGGCCTCGTCAACGCCACGCGCGAGAACATCCCGATCCTGCTGATGGCCGGCCGCACGCCGATCACCGAGGAGGGGCGGCTCGGCGGGCGCAGCGTCTACATCCATTGGGGCCAGGAGATGTTCGACCAGGCCGGGATGCTGCGCGAGCTGGTGAAGTGGGATTACGAGCTGCGCGACCCGTCACAGGTCGAGGCCGCGATCGACCGCGCGCTCAACCTCGCGATGACCGAGCCGCGCGGGCCCGTCTACCTGACCTTGCCGCGCGAGATCCTGGCGGGCGGCGGCGGTGCCACGGAAATCCATCCGCGCGAATGGCGCTCGCCGCCGGCGACACCCGCGCCCGATGCGGGTGCCGTGCGGCAAGCCGCCGAGTGGCTGGCGGCGGCCGAGAATCCTCTCCTCATTACGGCGAGCTTCGGGCGCAACCCCGGCGACGTGCCGGCGCTGGCGAGCCTCGCCGAGGCGGCGGCGCTGCCGGTGATCGGCTATCGCCCGCGCTACATGTTTCTTCCGAGCGCGCATCCGATGCATCTGGGCTACGAGCCCGGCCCGCATCTGCCCGAGGCCGACCTCGTCGTCGTGCTCGATTGCGACGTGCCGTGGATCCCGCGCCTCCACAAGCTCCACCCCAACGCGCGCATCGTGCATATCGCCGCCGATCCGCTGTACCACCGCTATCCGATGCGCAGCTTCCGCTGCGACCTCGCAATCGCCGGTTCGTCGCGCGTGTCGCTCGAAGCGTTGCGGACCGAATTCGCCGCGAAGAAGGACGCGGCGCGCGTCGAGCGGCGCCGCGCGACGATCGCCAAGAAGCGCGAGGCCATGGACGAACGCAATCGCGCGCTCGCCGCCGCCGCCGCGAAAGCATCGGCGCCCTCCGCCGCCTCGATCCTCGCCGCATTCGAGCGCTTCCGCCGGCCCGACGACATGATCGTGACCGAGCTCGGCCTGCCGCTGGGCCTCATGAACATGAGCGAGCCCGGCACTTATTTCGGCAACAGCCCGGCCGGCGGCTTGGGCTGGGGCCTCGGCTGTGCGCTCGGCCTGAAGCTCGGCCGGCCCGAGCGGCGCGTCGTGACGTTCTTGGGCGACGGCACCTACATGTTCGCGAACCCGACGCCGGCGCATTTCGTCTCGGCCGCGATGGGCCTCCCGACGCTGACCGTCATCGTCAACAACCGCATGTGGGCGGCCGTGCGCCGCGCGACCTTGAGCGTCTATCCCGACGGCGCCGCGGCCAAGGTGAACCGCGCGCCGCTCACCTATCTCGAGCCCGCGCCGGCCTACGAGATGATCGTGCAGGCCTCGGGCGGCTATGGCGCGCGCGTCGAGCGCGTCGGGGATCTGCCTGCCGCGTTCGAGCGCGCGCTGCACGCGGTCGAGGTGGAGAAGAAGCAGGCCGTGCTCAACGTGCTGATCGAATATTCCGACAGCGAGGCGCTGGCCGATACGAAGCGGTGAGCATCCGCGGCGCTTGACGCTGCGGCGACGCCTTGCATAGGCGCGCTGCCGAGATCGCCGTTGCCGCAGCCGCCGCGATCCGGTCGATTGCGCTATCTCTCTCAATGCCTTACGCCTGCCACGCCGCATAACAACGAAACGTCTCGGAGCCACGCCATGATCGTCATCGACGTGCACACGCACATGCTGAGCCGGCCCTGGTTCGATCTGCTGAAGGCGAAGGGCAAGCCGCGCTACACGGTGAAGCCCTCCAAGGACTGGACGGCGCCGCTCGGCATCTATGCCGACGGCGCGCCGTTCATGACGCCGCAGGAAGGCCATTTCGACTACGAGCTGCGCATCAAGAAGATGAACGAGGCCAAGGTCGACCTCGCGATCATCTCGCTCACCTGTCCCAACTGCTTCTGGGGCGGGCCCAAGACGAGCTTGAAAGCCGCGCAGATCGTCAACGACGAGATGGCCCAGGCGCAGACCACCTGGCCCGACCGCATCCGCTGGTTCTGCTCGATCCCGTGGGAGCACGAGGCGCTGGCGCTCGAGGAGCTCGAGCGCGCGACCAAGGCCGGCGCGATCGGCGTGATGGTCCTCGCCAACGTCGCCGGGCGCTCGCTCACCGACGCGCGCTTCGCCAAGATCTGGAAGGCGATCGACAAAAAGGGCCTGCCGGTTCTGGTCCACCCGACCTCGCCGCCGGCCGCCAAGCACCTCGACATCCAGCGCTTCAACCTGATCGCGCAGGTGGGGTTCATGTTCGACACCTCGCTTGCGATCGCGCGCATGATCTACGACGGCTTCCTCGACACCTATCCGAACGTGAAGCTCATCGCCGCGCATGCCGGCGCCACGCTTCCCTATCTCGTCGGGCGCATGGACATCTGCTTCGACAACATGATCGCGGTGCGCGAGAAGGTGAAGCAGCGCCCGTCGGAGCTGCTGCGCCGCATCTACTACGATTCGGTGACCTTCACGCTCGATGCGTTGAAGATGGCGGTCGAGGTCGGCGGTGCCGACAAGATGCTCTACGGCTCCGATTATCCGCACAACATCGGCGACATGCGCGGTTGCCTCTCGCGCGTCGACGCGCTGCCGTTCGATCAGAGGAAAGCCGCGCGCGGCACGAACGCGATGCGGATTTTCAAGATTTGATTCCCCTCTCCTACCGGGAGAGGGGCAAGGGGTGAGGGGCGGACGGATCTACGCAGCAAGAAGATACGGACGCGAAATGGTCGTTCGCATTTGTGCCGGCGCGCAGACGCGGGCGCTCCGGCGCGCACCTTCATCGCACGGTTGAGATCCGTCGCCCTCTCATCTCCAACCCCTTCTCCGCGCGACGCAAGACGTCGCCTGGGAGAAGGGGTTAAGACGCTCCCGCCATGCCGCAAACCCTCGCAATCGTCCTTCCCGTCTTCGCCGTGATCCTCTTGGGCTACGGCGTCGGCAAGACGCGCCTGTTCGGCGACGAGGGCATACGCGCGCTCACCAATTTCTGCTACCACGTCACGATCCCGGCGCTGCTGTTCCGCTCGATGGCGAAGCTCGACGCGCCGCACGGCGACGCGCTGCTGATCGCCGTCGCGTTCTACGCGGCGGTGCTCGCGACCTTCTGCGTGGCGATGGCGGCCGGGCGCCTTCTGTTCCGCCTGAACCTGGCCGAGCAGGCGCTGTTCGGCGTCGGCGCCACCTACGGCAACATCCTGCTGCTGGGCCTGCCGCTCTCGATCACGGCGTTCGGCGAGCGCGCCGTGCTGCCGGCGAGCGCGCTGCTCGCGCTGCAATCGCCGATCCTGTTCACGCTGACCGCACTCGTGGTCGAAAGCGGGCGCGGCGCCGGCGGCAAGAGCGGAGTCCCCGCC
>JBKOUH010000061.1:0-5000 GCA_046723285.1 Pseudomonadota bacterium | reverse complement strand
ATCCTCGGGAGCGCCGGCCGCATCAGAAACGTTCGCAAGGCGGCCGGCTAACAGAAAGACGGCGAGTAAGGAGGATAAGACCATGCGCAAGATCCTCAAGATCCTGCTCATCCCCACGGCGTTGGCGATGACGGCGGCTGCCGGCATCGCGACGACGACGGCGCCGGCGAATGCCCAGATCCGGCTCGATTTCGGCTTCGGCGCGCCGTACTACTACAGGCCTTACTACTACGCGCCCTACGGCTACTACGCGCCCAACTGCCATTGGGACGCCTATTACGGGCGTGTGTGCTACTAGGCTCGGCGTCTGACGATACCGAGCAAAGAGCGGCCCGCCGCGCGCGGGCCGCTTTTTTTGCGCGCGGCGTTTCTCAAACTCCCATATCGGCGCGGCCAATTGTCCCGACAATCGTGATCCCGATTGATCGCGCGACCGGCGCGGTGGTGCGTTGAATCTTGCGGTGGGGCCAACTCGGATGGAGGACCACGATGCGTCTCTTCAAGATCCTGATCCCGTCAGCCCTCGCGCTCGCGCCCGCTATCGGCGCGGCCGTTCCGGTCAGCGCCGCTCCGCCGAGCGCAAACGTGTCGGCCACGGCGCAAACCGGCGTCGAGGCGATGCCCGTGTATCATCGCGGCTATGAGCACGACTACTACGACCGCCGCCATCGGCACCGTTACGGCTATCGCTATTTCTACGGGCCGCGCTGCCACTGGAGCCGCTATTGGCACCGCACGGTGTGCCGCTAGCGCGGCGGCTCAGGAAGCGCCCGGCGCGGATGAAGACGCCGCGCCGGGCCCGAATTTGCCAATACCATCGCCGCGCCAAGCGATGACGCGCGGCTCGTTCGAAAGGAGGTCGTCATGCGAACTCTTCGGAGACTGATATGGATTCCGCTCGCGCTCGCCGCCGCGCTGACAACGGCGAGCGCGCCGAGCCAGGCGCAGATCATCATTGAGCCGGCGCCCGGTCCGGCACCTTACTACTATTACGGCCCCGCCCCCTACTCCGGCCCGGGCCAGTGCTACTACGACAGCCTCAATGGGCGTGTTTGCGTGGACTAGGCAAAGGTCCAGAGAAAAGAATTCACGCCCGGCGGCCCGCCCAAAGCGGGCCGCTTTTTTTGCGCGCGGCGCGGACTATTTCCCCTCGCGCCGCCAGGCGAAGAGCAGCGGCAGCATCGCGAGCAGCAGCGCGGCAAAGCCCACCATCAGCGGCAGCTCGCGGATGCCGGTGACGACGTAGTCGCCGTTCTGGCGGAGGCCGATCCACGAGGCCCCGCCGAAGCCGCCGCCATGCGTGCGGTCCTCGCGGCCGACGCGGCGAAGCTCGGGAACGCCATCGGCGAGCCAGGAGAAGCTGCCCTGATTCGCGTCCACGACCGCTTTGAGCTTGGTCTCGGTCGTGCGCACGTCCTCCATCTCTTTCGCGTTGAGCGAGCCGATGGCGGCCATCGCGTTGAGCTTGCCGTCGGTGATGCGGTAGAGGCCGGGCTTGGTGATGATCGTCGAGCCCGAGGCGGTGCCGTCGCCGCGGTCGGCCATCGGCACGTCGACGGTCTTGCTGTCCGGCCCGGTGACTTTCGCCGGCGCATTCGACGGCGTCATGCTGTGGCGCACGATGTCGAGGCGGCCGGCGCGGATCGTGCCCGAGAGCTGCTCTTCCTCGAGCTCCGGTTCCTTCATGAGCCAATGCGCGAAGCGGCGCACCAACTCGGCCTGCGGGCCGCCGCCTTCGTAGCCGCGGTCCCAGAGCCAGATCTGGTCCGAGAGCAGCAGCGCGACGCGGCCCTTCTCGACGCGGTCGACGACCATCAGCGGACGCGCGCCCGGACCCGAGAGCAGCACGTGGCCGCTCCGCACCGTCGCGCCGACGATGCGGAACCAGTGGCCCCAGGGCTTGGGCCCCACGCCGTCGCCCGGGAGCGCCGAGGTCACCGGATGGCGCTTGCCGATATCGGTTTTGAGCGGGCGGAAGCGCTCCTCGATGACTTCGCCGGTCGGGCGCGCGGGAAGAATATCGGCGAGCGGCGATTGGAAGATGCTCGTGGCGCCGGCGAAGGTCGGCCCGTCCGCGACCAGCAGCGCGCCGCCGTTCCGCACGTACTTCACGATGTTGTCGTAGTAATCGTTGCGGATGATGCCGCGGCGGCGGTAGCGGTCGAAAATGATGAGATCGAACTGGTCGAGCTTCTCCTCGAACAGCTCGCGCACCGGAAACGAGATCAGCGAGAGTTCGTTGATCGGCGTGTAATCGCGCTTTTCCGGTGGACGCAGGATCGTGAAGTGGACGAGGTCCACGCCCGGATCGGATTTCAGGATGTTGCGCCACGAGCGCTGGCCGGCATGCGGCTCGCCCGAGATCAGCAGAACGCGCAGGCGGTCGCGGATGCCGTTGATGGCGACGACGGCGCGGTTGTTGTCGAGCGTGAGCTCGCGCTGTCCGGGCTCGACCTCGAGCTCGAAGAACGTCGTGCCGCGCTTGTCGAGCTGGAACTCGACGTTGACCGGACGGCCGATCTGGACCATCACAGTCTTCCACTGCACGCCGTCGCGCTTGATCGTGACGCGCGCCGAGCCGCCATTGGTCGAGCCGTCCTCGACCTTGATCGTCATTTGCAGCGGCTTCCCGATGATGCCGAAGCTCGGCGCGCTTTCGATCGCGAGACGCCGGTCGAGCTCGTTCTTGCGGCCCGAGAGCAGCACGTGCAGCGGGCCGATATTGGTCATCATGCGGCCGGCCACCGGCGCGTCGTGCACCTGACCGTCGGTGATCATGATGACGCCGGCCAGGCGCTGGCGCGGCACATCGGCCAGCGCGCGCTCGAGGCTGCCGAAGAGGCGTGTGCCGTCTTCGTTGCCGTCGGCGCCGGCGCGCACGATGCGGAGATCGATGTCGCCCAGGCGCTGGATCGCCTGGCGCACTTGCTCCAACGCGGCCTCGGTGCGCGCGCGGCGCTCCTCGAGGTTTTGGCTCGCCGATTCGTCGATCACGACCACGGCCACGTCGCGCAAGCCCTCGCGGTTTTCGACCACGAGTGAAGGATTGGCGAGAACCAGCCACGCCAGCGCGACCGCGAGGAAGCGCCAGACGATGCCGCGCGCGCGCAGGAACGCGCCGCCCAGCACCAGCACGATGCCGACCGCGGCGAAGACGTAGAGCCACGTCCATTCGAGGATCGGCGAAAACGCGATCGACCAGCCGAAGGCGGTCATTGGCCAAGCCTCCGCAGGATGGTCGGGATGTGCACCTGATCGGCCTTGTAGTTACCCGAGAGCGCGTACATGACCATGTTGACGCCGGCGCGATAGGCGTATTCGCGCTGCACCTCGCCGCCGGGCGAGACCGGGAACATGCCGCGCCCGCGCTCGTCGATGGCCCAGGCCGCGGCCCAGTCGTTGCTGCCGATGATCACGGGCGACACGCCGTCCTTGGCCGCCTGATCGGCGCGCGCGACCCAAACCGGATTGGACGCGAAGCGCCCCGGGAAGCGCGGCAGCAGGTAATAGGCGCGCGTCAACACGTGGTCGTCGGGCATGCGCTGCAAGGCCGGGATGTTGAGCCCCTGGACGAGGCGGCGGAGATGCCCGGCATCTTCCATCGCCGAGCCTTGATTGCGGACGTCGAAGATGATCATGCCGCCGTTGCGCAGATAGGACTGGAGGCGATTGACGCCGTCCTTGCTCGGCGGCGATTGCCCCGCCGTAACCGGCCAATAGATCACCGGGTAGAACGCAAGCTCGTCGGTGTTGGGATTGACGCCCTGCGGCTCGGCGGGCTCGACCGAGGTGCGCTCGGTCAAGACGCGGCCGAGGCCCAGCAGCGCCGCGCGGCTGACGCGGTCGGTCTCGCCGTCGCCGGTGAGGATATAAGCGAGCACCGTTTCCTTGGTGGCGCGGATCGCGGGATCGCCGCTGTCGCGGGCGCGAAGCTCGGCGAAGGCCGGGGCGCCATAGGACGCGACGGCGAAGACCGCCGCGGCTGCCAAAACCAGCGCCGCTGCCTTGGCCGCACTGTTGACCGCCGTTTGCGCGCCCGGGCTCGGAATGCGGCGGATGAAGAGTCCGCGCAGGAAGAAGCTCAGGAACAGATCGAACAGCAGCAGTGCGAGCGCGGCCGCCAGCAGCGACGGCTTCAAATCGACCTCGGTCGAGTCGCGGTACACGCTCTTCTCCATGCCCGACGGCAGGTCACCCAAGGGGCGAACCGAAGTGACGCTGACGGAGAGATTGAGCCCTCGCCGGTTGGCCGCATCGCCGTAGAAGCCCGGCGGATGCTGCGGCCCGATCACGATCTTGTCGAGCTTACTCGATTCCACCGCCAAGGCCGAGGGCGGCGGCGTGCCGAGGCGGCCGAATCCGTCGAGGGTCTGGTGCGGCGCGAGGTTGAGCGGCCGGTCCTCGCCGCCGGCGGCGACGCCGTGCGAGAGCTCGACCATCCGCCGCAGCATCTCCACGAACAGGCCCGAGAGCGGCAAGTTCGACCAATCCGGATTGGCCGTGGTGTGGACGAGGATGATCATGCCCTTGCCGCGCCGATCGGCGGTGACCAGGGGCGTCCCATCCTCGAGCCGCGCCCAGGTCTTCTTCTGGAGATCCACCGTGGGCTCGGCCAGCACCTGGCGGGCGATCGTCACTTCCTTCGGCACGACGAGGCCGGCGAAGGGGCTGTTCTGGCCGAAATTCGCGAGCGGCAGCGGCTTCGTCCAGGAGAGCGCGCCGCCGAAGGTGCGGTCGCCCGTGCGCAGCGGCACCGGAACGAGATCGTCGCCGGCTTCCGCGAGCAGCGGACCGGCGAAACGGATGAGCACGCCGCCGTCGGCGATCCAGCGCTTCAGCTGCGCCTGCTCCTCGGCCGAGGCCGGCGCCGTGTCGGTCAAGATCACGACCGAGAGCGGCCGCTGCAGCAGCTCGCTGACGCTGCCGCGGCGCAGCTCCGAGAAGGGCCCGAGCGCGCGGTCGAGATAGTAAGTGTCGGAGAGCAGCGGCTGCGAGCCGCC
>JBKOUH010000119.1:0-5494 GCA_046723285.1 Pseudomonadota bacterium | reverse complement strand
GCGTCGAGCCCGACTGGACACCCTATCTCGCCGACTTCGATGCGCCGGCCGAGGGCTTGTTCGACCGCCACGCTTTGGTCGAGGCGCTGAAGTGCTATCTCGCGCGCAATGATTTCGCCGCCGACTGGAAAGCGGTCGAGGGCACCTGCACCGCCGACCTCGTCGTGCTCTTGGCCGCGATGTGCCCGTTCACGCCGATCGAAAAGCAGGCGCTGCTCGAAGCGTCCGACGCCGCCGAGCGCGGGCGCGTGCTCACCTCGCTGCTTGCCATGGGCCGTAGCGTCGGCAAAGGTGAGCAGCCCCACAGGATGAACTGAGATGGCTGAGACGAAGCCGCCCGAATCTGCGCCCGACACCCCGCCCCGCCCCGCCGAGACGCGCCCCACCGAGGCGAGGGGGGCCCAGGTGGACCCGAAGCTGCTCGAGATCCTCGTCTGTCCGGTGACGCACACGCGCCTGCGCTACGACGCCGAGAAGCAGGAGCTCATCTCCGAAGCCGCCGGCCTCGCCTACCCGATCCGCGACGGCATACCGATCATGCTCCAAGACGAAGCGCGGCCGCTGAAGGTGAGCGAGTAAGTCGCGTGATTCCATGCCGCCCCCCGCGCAGGCGGGGACCCATGCTGACGCCCGCACCATATCGATCGTCTCGCACCGCGCCGACGCAGCGGGCCCGAAACGCGATACTCTTCTCCGCACCACCATTGCCGGAGAGAGGATTCCCCGCTTTCGCGGGGACGACACGATAGCAAGCTAGATTGGTTGTGATGAGCTACGGCACCCAGCACTGGCCGATGGAAATCCGGCTCAAGAAGGCCGAGAAGCGCCTCGAGATCGATTTTGACGACGGCGCGCGCTTTTCCTATCCGGCGGAATTCCTCCGCGTCGAAAGCCCGTCGGCCGAGGTGCAGGGCCACGGCCCGTCGCAGAAACAGATCGTCGCCGGGCGCATGCATGTCGGCATTCTCGAGATCGAGCAGATCGGCAACTACGCGATCAAGATCAAATTCGACGACCTGCACGACACCGGCATTTACGCGTGGGAGTATCTCTATGGGCTCGGCCGCGATCAGGACACGCTGTGGCGGCAATACCTCGCCGAGCTCGAGAAACGCGGATTGAAGCGCGACCCCAAGGCGCGGTGACCGCGCCTCACGCCGTCTTCGCGCTTCGCCGCGCTCGCCATTCTTCCCGCGACTGCCCCCAGACCTTGGTCGGCTTGTTGATCGGCGCCGGAAGTTCGCCGTCGCGCAGATAGCGCGAGCCCAGGCGCCGCGCGACTCGCTGCGACGGCGTGTTGGCCGGGTCGATGCAATGGATGACCTCGTTCCAACCGAGATTGGCAAACGCCCAATCGACCGCTGCCGCGGCGCCCTCGGTCGCGTAGCCTTTGCCCCAGGCGTCGCGCACCAAGGCCCAGCCGACCTCGGCGCCGGGCCAGCCCTCCGGATGCCAAGGGCCGAGGCGCCCGATCCAGCGCCCGCTCGCCTTCTCGATCACCGAAAACATCCCGAAGCCGAAGAGCGCCCAGGCGCCGGCCATCGTTGCCAGGCCGCGCCACGCCACCGCCGGCGGCTGCGCGCCGCCCAAGAAGCGCTGCGCTTCGGGGTCGGCCATGAACGCCGCCCAGGGCTCGCAATCCGCGGCGGTCGGCGGGCGCAGCAAGAGCCGTTCCGTTTCGATCGTGGTCGGTATCATGGGTTCCGTCTTGCGGCGTGCAGGCGCCGAGGCATAGCATACGTCCATGCGTCGCATCCTACTCGCGCTCCTGCTCGCGTCCGCCGCCGCGCCGGTGGCCGCCGAGCAATCGCCGCCGGGTCAGACACCGGCGCCGGGTCAAGTCAGCTGCACCTCGCCGCGGCCGCAGATGTGCACGCAGGAATATCAGCCCGTGTGCGCGACCAGGAGCGACGGCACGCGCCGGACCTACAGCAATGGCTGCATGGCCTGCACCGACGCGAATGTCGTGAGCCACGTGCCAGGGCCCTGCCCCGGCTGAGCCGTACGGCCCGCGGCAACGAGCGCGGTTCGCCTCGCGTAACCGCATATCGGCACCGCCAAGACGGGCTTTGTCGCGGCAACCGGGACCGGTATGCTGGCGCCTCATGCCAATGTGCGCAGGTTGAGGATGCGGGAAATATCCCGCAGGCGCGTGGCAAACGAGGGAGGACACGACATGAAGACGTATTTCGCGGCGGCGCTGGCCGCCGCTGCTACCGCCTTGATGGCTTCTTCGGCCATGGCCGGCACGCTCGACGAAGTGAAAAAGCGCGGCAAGATCATCTGCGGCGTTGCACCGAACATACCCGGCTTCGCCTATACCGACGACAAAGGTGTGCCGCGCGGCTTCGATACCGATTTCTGCCACGCGCTCGCGGCCGCGATCCTCGGCGATCCCGAAAAGATGCAGCTGACGCGCCTGGGACCGCGCGATGCGTTCGCTCAGCTCCAGACCGGCGCGGTCGACGTGCTCACGCACCGCTTCACCTGGACCTACAACCGCGACAACGGCGGCGGCATCACCTTCACGATGACGTATTTCTACGACGGCCAGGGCTTCATGGTGAAAAAGGCCGCCAACATCGACAGTGTCAACAAGCTGAACGGCGCCTCGGTATGCATCGCGCAGGGCACGACGACCGAGCTCAACATCGCCGACTATTTCCGTGCGCACAACATGACGTACAAGATCGTGAGCTTCGCCGATCTCGACGAGGCGCGCCGCGCCTACGAGGCCGGGCGCTGCGACGCGTGGTCGAACGACCGCTCGAGCCTCGCCGCGCGCGGGCTCGGCCTGCAGAAGCGCGACGATCACGTGATCCTGCCCGAGACGATCTCGAAGGAACCGATCGGGCCCGTCGTGCGCAAAGATGACGGGCAGTGGATGGACGTCGTGCGCTGGACTGTCTACGCGCTGATCGCCGCCGAAGAACTCGGCATCACCCAGGCGAACGTCGACGAGATGAAGAAGAGCTCGCAGAGCCCCGAGGTGAAGCGCCTGCTCGGCGTCGGCGACAATCTCGGCCAGAAGAACGGCCTTCCGGCCGAATGGGCCTATAACGCGATCAAGGCCGTCGGCAATTACGGCGAGATCTTCGAGCGCAATCTCGGGCCCCAGACCCGCCTCGGGCTCTCGCGCGGACCCAATCGTCTCTGGAAGGACGGCGGCCTGCTCTACGCGCCCCCCTTCCGCTGAGAATGGCGCTCGCGGATCTTTTCACCGCCCGTTTCTGGACCTGGCGGCGCCTCGGCGCGCTCGCTGTTCAAGCGCTGATCGCAGCGGCCGTTTTGGCCGTGGCCTGGGCCGCGGCCGAGAACGCGCTCGCCAATCTGGCGCGTCTCAAGATCAAGACCGGCTTCGGGTTCCTCGAGCGGCCGGCGGGATTCGCGATCGCGCAGCGGCTCATTCCGTATAGCGAAAGCTCGAGCTATTTCGCGGCGTTCTTGACGGCGCTACTCAATACGCTCGTGCTCGCCCTCGTGGCGATCCTGATCGCGACACCGCTCGGATTCGCGATCGGCGTGGCGCGCCGCGCCTCGAATCAGCTCGTCGCCGGCGTCGCCACGGCCTATGTCGAGACGCTGCGCAATATTCCGCTGCTGCTGCAGTTGTTCTTTTGGTACTTCGCGGTGCTGCAGACGCTGCCGGCGCCGAGCCGCAGCTTTTCCCTGTTCGGCCTCGCGTTCCTCAACAATCGCGGACTGATCCTCCCCGCCCCCGCCGATGGCGGAGGCACGCTCGCCGCTCTCGGCGCGATTTTCGCCATTGGGGTATTGGCGGCGTGGGGCGCGCGGCTGCTGCGCCGCCGCTTCGAAGCCCGCGGCGCCTCGGATCGCGCTGCGTTGCTGCCGCCCGCCCTCGCCTTCGGCGCGCCGCTGCTGGCAGTGATCGCGGCGGCAGCGCTGCTGCATTGGGAACGGCCAGTCTTGAGCGGCTTCAATTTTGCGGGCGGCATCGTCGTCATTCCCGAATTCGTCGCGATGTCGCTGGCGCTCTCGCTCTATTCGGCCGCCTATATCGCCGAGATCGTGCGCGCCGGCCTCGCCTCGGTGCCGGGGGGCCAGATCGAGGCCGCGCGCGCACTCGGCCTGCCGCCCGCGATCGTGAATCTCCGCGTCGTGATTCCGCAGGCGCTGCGCGCGATCGTGCCGCCGCTCGCCAACGAGCATCTTCGCCTCTTGCGCAACACGACGCTCGCGGCCGCCATCGCCTACCCCGACCTGATGCTGGTTTTCGCCGGCACCGTGCTGAACCAGACCGTGCAGGCTTTCGAGGTGATGGCGATTACGGTTGCGACCTATCTCGCGATCTCGCTCGCCGTCTCCGCCGCGATGAATCTCTATAACCGGCGCGTCTTGCGGGTCGGCGCATGAGCACACCGGCCGCCTCAGCGCCGCCGCCGGAGCCCGGCACGCTGCGCCGTTTCGCGGCCAGCTGCGTTTCGACTCCGGCCAACATCGCGCTCACGCTTGCGATTGCGCTGCTGTTGGCACTGCTGCTGCCCGACCTCGTCGAATGGACGCTGGTCAAGGCGCGCTGGAGCGGCACCAGTCCGGATTCGTGCCGCGATCCCGACGGCGCCTGCTGGGTGTTCGTCTCGGCGCGCATCGGCCAGCTCTTCTATGGCGACTATCCGCCGCCCGAGCGCTGGCGCGTCGATCTCGTGCTCGCGATAACCGCCGCTTCAGCCATCGGCATGATGTTGCGCCCTGTAAGGCGGCGCGCGGCCGTGGCCCTGGCGCTGCTTTGGCTCGGGCCGGCGCTCTCCTGGTTGCTGATGCTGGGCGGCGTGTTCGGCCTTTCCATGGTCGCGACGACGCTCTGGGGCGGCCTCGCGCTCACCGCCATCGTCGCGGCTACGACATTGGCTGGCGCCATTCCGCTCGGCCTCGCGCTTGCACTGGCCCGCCGCTCGCAATTGCCGCTGCTCCGTTGGCTGGCGGTGGCGGCGATCGAACTCGGACGCGGCGTGCCGCTGGTGGCGGTGCTGTTCGTGGCGATGGCGGTGCTGCCGCTGCTGCTGCCGCCGGGCCTGGAGCTTTCGCCGCTGTTGCGCGCCGTCTTCGCGTTCATCGTGTTCAACGCCGCCGGCATGGCCGAGGTCTTCCGCGGCGGGCTTCAGGCGGTTCCCGCGATCCAAATCGAGGGCGCGCGCGCGCTCGGCTTCACGCGGCCGCAGATCCTCGGCCTCATCGAGCTGCCGCAGGCGCTCGTCATCGCGATGCCCGGCCTCGTCAACACCGCGATCGCCGTAATCAAGGAGACGACCGTCGTCCTCATCATCGGCCTCTTGGATTTCCTGGCACAAATCCAGGCCGGACTGGCCGACCCGCAATGGATCGTCGGCGACCAGGTGCGCGACGCCGCCTATTTCTTTGCCGGCCTCGTCTTCTGGGTTCTCTGCTTCGGCCTCTCGCGCTTGAGCGCGCGGCTCGAGCCCGCGGCAGCGCGCGGCCCGCGCCGCTGAGCCGCACGACCCGCGCCGCGCAAGAC
>JBKOUH010000231.1:0-8014 GCA_046723285.1 Pseudomonadota bacterium | reverse complement strand
GTCCTCGAAGGATGGACGCAAGCACGACGTCGCGACAGCGAGTGCTTCCACGTGAACGGACCCCGCTCTAACTCTTCAATCCACGCCCGCTGACGATGGCGCCTTTGCCGAGTTTTTCGCGCACGGCGTCCATCGCGCGCTCGACGCGGGCGCGCTTGTTGCCGCCGGGCTCGAAGAGATCGGGCTGATCGCCGGCGGCGGGGATCAGATGCGTGAGGCCGATGCCGATGAGGCGGAAGCGCGTGCCGGTCGCCTCCGTCTGCAGCAGCGGCTCGGCGGCGCGGAACAGCGCCTCGGCAAGTTGTGTCGGGTGGTCGAGCTGCGCCGCGCGCGTCATCAGCTTGAAGCCCGCCGTCTTCAATTTCAGCGTGATGCCGCCGCCGTCGAGCTTGGCGGCCTTCATGCGCGCCGACACTTTCTCGCACAGCGGCCAGAGCTCGCGGCGAAGATCGGCGAAGCCGGAGAGGTCGGTGTCGAACGTCGTCTCGGCGGAAATGCTCTTGGCTTCGTGCTCGGGCTCGACGGTGCGCTCGTCCTCGCCGCGCGCGAAATGGTAGAGGCGCGAGCCCATCACGCCGTAGCGGCCGACGAGCGTCCTCTCGTCGAGCGCCTGGAGCTGCGCGATATGCGTGATGCCGTCGGCCTTCAAGCGCTCGGCGAATTTCCCCCCTACGCCCCAGATGAGACGCACCGGCTGTCCGGCGAGGAACGTCTTGGCCTCGGCGCGGCCGATCACGGCGAAGCCGCGCGGCTTGTCGAGCTCAGACGCGACCTTCGCCAGGAACTTGCAGTAGCTCAAACCGATCGAAGCGGTGACGCCGATTTCGCTTTCGATGCGGTGGGCGAGGCGCGCGAGCGTGACCGCGGGCGGCGCCTTGTGCAGGCGCTCGGTGCCGCGGAGATCGAGGAACGCCTCGTCGATCGAAATCGGCTCGACCGAGGGCGTCACCGAGAGCATCAGTTCGCGCACCTGTTCGCCGACCTCGCCGTATTTCCGCATGTTCGGGCGCACGACGACGGCGTCGGGGCAAAGCTTCAACGCCTTGAACATCGGCATCGCCGAGCGCACGCCGTAGCGCCGCGCCATGTAGCACGCGGCCGCGACGACGCCGCGCTTGCCGCCGCCGACGATCACCGGCTTGTCGCGCAATTCGGGCGCGTCGCGCTTCTCGACCGAGGCGTAGAATGCGTCGCAATCGATGTGCGCGATGCCGAGCGCGGGGAGCTCGGGATGCGCGATGCGCCGCGGGCTGCCGCAGGCGGAGCAGCGCCGGGCCGCGCCCGCGGCGAGCGCGAAACAATCGCGGCAGAGTACGCTCATGGCGCCCCGGCGCGGGCGCCGCGCGAATGTGGCAGCCGCATTAACCGTAGGAAAGGCCTCTTGCCTCCGGTGCAAAGCGGAAAATCGAGGCTTTCAAAGCACTTGCGCCCGAGCGGGTTATTCCGCTTGGGTTGCCTGGCTAACGAATTGTTAAGTAACCCGCACATAGACTTCGCCAACTTCCAAGGCGGAGTAGGGGCGAGACGACCCGGCTGGCTCGACGGTTGCTCGCACCCAAAAGCTTACCATGTGACGGGTTCGGAGTGCAGCCTTCGGGATGCCGCCCGACAAACAGAGGTTCTGAGATGCCGAAGAAAGTTCTGATCGTCGAGGATAACGAGCTCAACATGAAGCTCTTCCGCGACTTGCTCGAGGCGCACGGCTACCAGACCATCGAATCGCGCGACGGCGTCGAGGCGCTCAAGGTGGCGCGCGACGAGCGGCCGGACCTGATTCTCATGGACATCCAGCTCCCCGAAGTCTCGGGCCTCGAAGTCGCCAAGTGGATCAAGGAAGACGAGAGCCTCAAGAGCATCCCGATCATCGCGGTCACCGCGTTCGCCATGAAAGGCGACGAGGAGAAGATCCGCGAGGGCGGGTGCGAGGGCTATCTCGCCAAGCCGATCTCGCTGACGAGCTTCCTCGAGACGGTCGAGCGGCACCTCCAATAGCCGCGCGGCCCTTCGGGGAGCACCGGGGCGCTCCATGACGTCACGAATTCTCCTGGTACGCGACGGGGACATGCCCGCCGCGACGGTCGAACGCGTGCTCGCGCGGGATTACGCCGCGGTCGAGGTCGCCGAGGATTGGTCCGCCGCGCGCATCGCGCTGGCGGGCGCGCCGTTCGACCTCGCGGTGATCGGCGACCATGGCGACGGCACCGTCGCGGCCGATTTCGTGCGCGGCGTGAGGCTCGATCCCGCGACCGAAGCGTTGCCAATCGTCCTCGCCGCCCATGTTCTGACGCCCGAGAACGCGACCGCCGCCTACGCGGCCGGCGCCGATGCCGTGATCGGCCCGCACCCGGACACGGTGATGCTGGGCGCGCGTCTCCGCTATCTCCTCCGCCGCCAGACCCTCGTCGAAGAGTTGCGCGTGCGCGGGGAGACGAGCCGTTCGCTCGGCATCAAGCTCGCGGCCGAGATCGAGGCGGCGCCGTTGCCGCGCCGGCTCGTCGTCTTGACCGACGACGGCAGGCTCGCCCCCGAACTCAGGATGGCGCTCGGCGAGGCCGGGTTCGACGTCACCGCCGCCGTGGCCCGTCCGCTCGGCGAAGTGCCGCGGCCCGAAGCGGCGCCGGAACTCGTGCTCGTCGACGTCAATCGCGGCGATCCACTAGCAATCGCCGCCCGCTTCCGCCAGATCGACCGCCGTCGCACCGTGGCCATCGCCCACGAGGCGCGCGATCCGTTCCGCGCCGTGCGCGCGCTCGAGTTGGGGCTCGCCGAGCCGCTGCCGCGCCCGCTCGATCCCGGCGCCACCGCGGCCGCGCTCACGCGCATGGCCGAGCGCCAGGCGCTGATGGACCGCATGCGCCGCCGCTACGCCGAAAGCCTCGACCTCGCCGTCACCGACAGCCTCACCGGCGTCTTCAACCGGCGCTATCTCGACGCCTATTTCGAATTGCAGGCGCGGGCGCGCGGCGCGGCCGCCGACGGCGAGCCGGCCGGCGATTGCCCGTTCGCGCTGCTGCTGATCGACGTCGATCGCTTCAAGGACATCAACGACCGCCTCGGCCACGCCGTCGGCGACGTGGCGCTGCGCATGATCGCCGAGCGTCTGCTCGGCCATGTGCGCACCTCCGACATGGTGGTCAGGGTCGGCGGCGAGGAATTCGTGGTGCTGATGCCGGGCGCCGACAGTGTCACGGCCGAGACCGTGGCCGAGCGCCTGCGCGCCGTCGTCGAGGAAAAGCCGTTCGCGCTCGGGCCCGACCCGTTGCGCGTCACCATCAGCATCGGCATCGCCGAAGGTGCGCTATCGCCTGCCGACCTCCTCAAGGAGGCCGACCTGGCGCTCTATGCCTCGAAGCGGAAAGGCCGCAACTGCGTGACGGCGGCCGCGCCCAAAGCGCAGGCCTCGCTCACGGCGCCGGCGGCGTAGCGCCTAAACTCCCGTCTTCGGAGCCTTAGCCCCACTACTTGATCTTGTATTCCTTGAACGCGACGTGCTTCTTCGCGATCGGATCGTATTTCTTTTTCTCGAGCTTTTCCGTGACGTTACGCGGGTTCTTGAAGGTCACGTAGTAGTAGCCGGTGTCGGCCGTGCTCACGAGCTTGATCTGCACGGAATTGGGGCGCTTGGGCATCGGTCAAGTCCTTGGCGAAAAGGGCGGAAACGGAAACGCGCCCGCTCCTGGGGGCGCGTCCCTCGAATTGTGGGCGAGACAATACTTGGCGCGTCCCGCCTGTCAAGGAAAGCCGGGAGGCTGCGGCTGGGGCGAAAGGTCCGACGAAGGCGTCGGCGGCGGCTACTGCTCCTCGGGATCGGCGAGATCGCTGTCGCGCCGGCTGCGGAACGCGGATTGCGGTCCGTTGGCGACGAGGAGCGCGCGCTGATAGAGCGCGGGCTCGCTCAGAAGCGCCTTCGCCACCTGGAGGTCGATCTCGCGCCGCGCCGTGTCGGAGGGATCGGCGGCGCAATGCGCGCGCAGCGGCTTCGACCGCGCGGCATTCGGCAGCGTCGAGGCGCGCCATTGGCGGAAGAGCTGGTTCGTCCGCACGTCGGTGACGGCGAGCGTGCGGATGATGGCCTGGGCGTTGGCGCCCTTCTTGGCGGTGCAGAGATTCGGCAGCACGCCGAGGTCCTGCAGCGCATAGCCGGACGGCGCATGGAAGCGCGACCAGGTGAGGATCAGCTCGCCGTCGTTCGGCAGCGTGAACACGGTCTGCACCGTGCCTTTGCCGTAGGTGTTGGAGCCGACGACGACGGCGCGGCGGTTGTCCTGGAGGGCCGCCGTCACGATCTCGGACGACGAGGCGCTGCGGCTGTTGACCAGCAGCACGATCGGAATGCCGGCCGCGATGTCGCCCGCGCGGGCATCGTAACTCTGCTGGCTTTCCGGATGGCGGCCGACCGTCGAGACGATGCGGCCTTCGGAGAGGAAAAGGTCGGAGACGTCGATCGCCTGGTCGAGCAGGCCGCCCGGGTCGTCGCGGAGATCCAGGATGATGCCCGCCATGTTGGGGCCGATCTCGCGCTTGGCATCGGCGACCGCGCGCGCCACTTGGCGTGCCGTGCCCTGGAGAAAGCGCGAGACTTGGATGTAGGCGATGTTGCCCTCGCGCCGGTAGACGGCGGCGACGGGGATGATGTGCCGGCGGGTTACGGCGAGCTCGAGCGGTTGCGGCGCCCGCGCGCGGGCGACGGTGAGGATCACCTTGCTGCCCTCGGGTCCGCGCAGTTGCTGCACGATCTCGCGCAGCTCGAGCCCGTTGATCGGCTTGCCCGCGATGCGCACGATGGCGTCGTCGGCGCGGAGCCCCGCGATCTCGGCCGGCGTGCCCGGCATGACCGAGACGACCTTCAACTGGCCCTGCACCTGCTGAACCGTGATGCCGATGCCGCCATAGCCGTTCCGGAGCGCGCGGCTCTCGCGCGCATCGGCGGGCGGCACGTAGCGCGAGAAGGCGTCGAGCGAGGCGAGCGCCGAGGAGAGAATCGCCTGCTGGATCTTGTCGGTGCCGGCGCGGGCGATCGGTTCCGAGGCGCTGGCGGCGGCCTGGATCACCGAGGCGGTCACTTGCGCCCAGCCGTCGTAGTCCTGCGCATGGGGCGCCGGGAATGCCGCAATGCGGCGCGTCCCCTGCTGCACGGTGACGGTGGCGCCGGGGCCGGCGACGGTGATCTTGTTGTCGAGCGACGTGAGCCCCTTGAAGCCGCCGAGCGCCACCTCGCGGACGGTGACCGCGCGCACGTAGCGGTCGCGGATATAGCGGTAGCCGACACGGTAAACGTCGATCGAGACCGCTTCGCTGGTGGGCGGGCTCGCGGTCTCGGCACGGTCCCCGGTCTGCGCGCAGGCGCCGCCCAGAGCGAGTACGAGGGTCAAGACTGCAGCCACGGAATGGCGTGCCATTGGGACAATCCACTGGGTCAGGGAAATGCGCCGGCGGCGAGCGCGCGATGCGAAAATGGATGGGCCGGCGATCTCGATCATGGCCGCTCGGGCATCGTCATCCGCATCGTCGGGAGAAAGCGTGGTCGTCCGTGCCAGCATGCGGCCAGAAGCTAATACGATCCCGGGTTTCAGCCAATTCACAGTTTAGCCAGAGAAGTCTTGGGCCTGGCAAGCTTTTATTGCATTTATTCTTAACGGCGACGCCGCGATTTCGGAAACGGGCGAAAGGCCGGCGACCGTCCCGCGGGCCGCTTTTGCGGGTGGGCCGGGCTGTGCGCGACGAAGCCGAAGGCGAGGCTGCCGGTGATGGGGTCGGCCTCTTCGAGCCGCACGGTCACGGCATCGCCGAGGTGAAAGGTCCGCCCGCTGGCACGGCCGACGAGGGCATGGCGCTCGGGGTCGTGGCGGTAATAGTCGCGGGGCAGGGCGCCCACCGGCAGGAGCCCATCGGCGCCGGTGTCGTCGAGCGTCACGAAGAGACCGAAGCGCTGCACGCCGTTGACCGTGCCGTCGAACTGGGCGCCGACGCGGTCGGCGAGAAAGGCTGCGATATAGCGGTCATTGGCGTCGCGCTCGGCCGCCATGGCCCGGCGTTCGGCCTTCGAGATCGCTTCCCCGAGATCGTCCCAGCCGCCGGCCCCATCCCCGGCAGCGGGGCGCGGCCCGATGCCGCCCGGCGCACCGGGCCCGAGCAACGCACGATGGACGAGCAAGTCGGAATAGCGCCGGATCGGCGAGGTGAAATGGGCGTAGCGCCGGAGCGCGAGGCCGAAATGGCCGCGGTTGACCGGGCTGTATCGCGCCTGGCTCTGCGCGCGCAGGATCAGCTCGTGCACCATCCGCTTGTGCGGCGAATCCTTCGTCTGCGCGATCACGCGGTTGAAATCGCGGGCGCTGAGGCCGGTCGGCGGCAGCGAGGCGCCAAGATCCTTCAGCACCGGCCGGAGCGCCTCGAGCTTGGAGACATCGGGCGGCTCGTGGACGCGGTACATGCAGGGCTGGCGCTTGGCTTCGAGCGCCTCGGCCGCCGCGACATTGGCGAGGATCATGAACTCCTCGATCAGGCGATGGCTGTCGAGGCGTTGCGGCGTCGCGATGCGGACAACGCGGCCATGCGTGTCGAGCTCGATCTTGCGCTCGGGCAGATCGAGCTCGAGCACGTGCCGGCGCGCGCGCGCCGCCGCGAGCGCGGCATAGGCGCGGTAGAGCGGCGCGATCGCGCGATCGATCAACGGGCCGGTGACGTCGTCGGGGGCACCGTCTTGCGCCCTCTGCGCCTGCTCGTAGGTGAGGCGCGCCGCCGAGCGCATGAGGCCGCGCTCGAAGCGGTGCTCGAACATCTCGCCCGCGGCGTCGATGCGCATATGCGCGGCCATGCAGGCGCGGTCTTCGTGCGGGCGCAACGAGCAGAGATCGTTCGAGAGCTCCTCGGGCAGCATCGGCACGACGCGGTCGGGGAAATAAACCGAATTCCCGCGCTCGCGCGCCGCGCGGTCGAGCGCGCTGCCGGGGCGCACGTAATGCGCCACGTCGGCGATGGCGACCGTGATGCGCCAGCCGCCTGCGTTCTTGGCATCGTCGTCGGGCGCCGCGAACACGGCGTCGTCGAAATCGCGCGCATCGGCGCCGTCGATCGTGACGAGCGGCAGCGTGCGTAGATCGGCGCGGCGGCTGGGGCCGTCGCCGAGTTCCACCGGGCGGGCGCGCTCGGCCTCGGCGCGCGCCTCGGCGGGAAATTCGACCGGAATGCCGTGCTGGTGCACGACGATGAGGCTAGCCGCGCGCGGTCCGTAGGCGGGTCCGAGCCGCTCGACGATGCGGGCGCGCGGCGGGCCGAACGGGCGCTCGCGCACGAGCTCCGCGCGTACCAGCTCGCCATGCTCGGCGCCGCCGCGGTCGCCGGCATGGACGATCGGATGGTCGCGCATGCGACGGTCGGCCGGGCGGACCGTGCCGCCGCCGCGGCTTTCTCCCTCGAACACGCCGACCACGAATTCGGGCGTGCGCTCGAGCGGGCGCAGGATGTGGGCGCGCGGTTCGCCGTGCTCGTGCAGAATGAGCCGCGCCAGCACGCGGTCGCCGCGCGACGGCGCGTGACGGCCGGTGACGACGCGGAACTCCATGCCTTCGTCGGCGAGGCCGCGCTCGGCGAGCTTGGCGAAAACGTCGCCGTCGGCGTCGATGCGCGCGATTTCGAGCACGGCCACTTCGGGCAGCCGCCGGCGCGCGCGATAGATCTGGCCGCGCACGCGCTCGATGGCGCCTTCGCCAGCGAGCTGGTTGAGCACATCTTGCACGCGGCGGCGCGCGGCGCTGCCGACTCCGAACGCCCGCTGCACGTCGCGCAGCGTCACCGCATCCTTGCTCTCGCGCACGAAAGCGAGCAGGGCGTCGCGGTCGGGGAGATCGTTCTTGGCGTCCGCCGTGGCGTCATGCGCGCGGGCGGAACGGCGCCGCTTCATGCTCAGCCCTTGGCCCTTTTCTTGGCCCGCGGGGCGGCGGGCGTCTTGCTCGGCGACTTGAGCGTCGTCTTGGCCGCCGGCTTCGGCGCAGGCTTCGTCTCTGGCTTGGCC
>JBKOUH010000303.1:0-2428 GCA_046723285.1 Pseudomonadota bacterium | reverse complement strand
TTGCAGGGGAGAAGCGGGAGTCTCCCGCGCCTTGGAAATCCACGCGGAAGGTCCCCAAACAGCGAACGGGCCCCGCAAAGGGGCCGCGTTTTTTGCGCCGCGATCGGCGGAGCGAGTTGCATTTCTCTGGGTAGCACGTCTCGGTACTCGGAGCCTGTGAGGCACGTCACACGCGCGTTCATGTGAACGGCGCGAGGCATCAACAAAGGGCGCCCTCAAGGCGCCCGCCCGTTTTCGTCGCCACCGCGGTACGCCTTGAGGGGGCGATTGGGCGGAAGCTGTCGTTGTGACGACGTCGCGCTCGCGTCCGCCATTTCCTGTGATTCTCGTCACAGGGGCAGGCGCGAAATCTTTCGCAGCGGCGGTGATGCGGAACATCACGCCGCGCGCTCCGTCGCTGACATTCCGGTGAATGCGCGCCTCAGCCTCGGTTCAGCGAGCGTGAGGTAAATTCCTATCGAGAACGTCGCGCCGTTCCCCCAACCTGAGGAACCTCCATGATCCGCGTTTCCCTGATCTCGCGAGTGATCGCGCCTTTGGCCGTGGCCCTGTCCGTAGGCGGCATTGCCGCCACGGCGGAAGCCGCGTCTTACGACACGCGTTGCCCATCCGCGTTGTGCCTCAGCATGGACAAGCAGGGCTACAAGAACGACCGCACCTACTTCTATGTGACGTTCAACGGCTCGGCGGTGACGCACTACAACGTGCGCTTCAAGGAGCCGGGCGGCCGTGTCATCCAGGAAGAGTGGAAGACCTTTCCCGGCTCGAACAGGTCCGAGGAACGCGGTATCAAGGGCGTCCCCGGCCAGAAGGCCACGATCTCGATCCAGGCGTGCTCGCGCGTGACGATCAAGTTCGGCCCGCTCTCCACCGGCACCAAGTCGCAGTGCACCGGCTGGACGACATTCACCTACCGCGCGGTCTAGGCGAAACGCAGCGCAGAAAAGAAGAGGGCGGGCCCCAAAAGGCCCGCCCTTTTTTCGTTTCGTGACGGATAGGCGCGCGAATTCGGTCATTCTGCGCGCATCCCGTTTGCGGCACGATGGGTCCCTGCCTTCGCGGGGACGACAGGATTGGATAGTCGATTCCCCGACAGCTCTGCGCAAGCGGGGAAGGCAGTGTCTAAAGCCGCACGTATTCGTAGTCGACCGCGAGATTGTTGATGCCGCGGTCGGGCGGAGCGATCCAGCCGGCCATCTTGCCGGGCTCGATCACCTGGTGCATCAGGCCTTTGACGAAGGCGCGGTCCTCGGGCGACGGGATCCACTCGTATTTCCGCGCCTCCCACTCGTGCGCCTCGATCGGCTTGCCCTCGGGCGTGAAGGCGTGGCCGGCATAGACGCCGACCGTGCGGCGGAAGCGTTCGGAGGGGAGCTTGATCTCGAAATCGACGCCGGCCTTCTTGATGATGCGGTTCCAGCGCTGCACGCCGATGTCGCAATCCTTCACATAGGCGCGGCGCGCGACGACGTTCATCGCATTCCGGAGCGGAATCGACACGGTCTTGATCGTGCCGTCCTCGAGCACTTCCTCGATCTCGTAGGTCGCGTCCTTGGCGAGGTGGTCCGCGTAGTTGTCCTCGTCGGGGCGGCCCTTGAGGCCGTTGGCGAAATAGTTCGCGGCATTGGTCGAGGTGTCGGAGCCGAACAGGTCCTGCGCCGAGGAGAACCAGAAATTGATGTATTTCTGGACGAGCGGCAGGTCGATGGCGCCGGCGCGGCGCACTGCGGCGGGATCGCTGCTCTTGATCTCCTCCATCACCTCGAGCGCGCGCTTGATCACGCGGCCGAGGCCGGTCTCGCCCACGAACATGTGGTGCGCTTCCTCGGTCAGCATGAAGCGGCAGGTGCGCGAGAGCGGATCGAAGCCCGATTCGGCCAGCATCTTCAGCTGATACTTGCCGTCGCGGTCGGTGAAGTAGGTGAAGCAGAAGAACGACATCCAGTCGTCGATCGGCTCGTTGAAGGTCGAGAGGATGCGCGGCTTGTTGCGGTCGCCCGAATGGCGCTCGAGCAGCCCCTCCGCCTCCTCGCGGCCGTCGCGGCCGAAATAGGCGTGGAGCAGATAGACCATCGCCCAGAGATGGCGGCCTTCCTCGACGTTCACCTGGAACAGGTTGCGCAGGTCGTAGAGCGACGGCGCCGTCTGGCCGAGCAGGCGCTGCTGCTCGACCGAGGCGGGCTCGGTATCGCCCTGCGTCACGATCAGGCGGCGGAGATCGGCGCGGAACTCGCCCGGCACCTGCTGCCACGCGGCTTCGCCCATGTGGTCGCCGAAGCCGATCTTGCGGTCCGGCACCTGGTCGGCGAGGAAGATGCCCCAGCGATAGTCGGGCATCTTGGTCATGCCGTAGCTGGCCCAGCCCTTGGCGTCGACCGAAGTCGCGGTGCGCAGATACACGTCCTTCTGCTGGAAGCCCTCGGGCCCC
>JBKOUH010000177.1:0-10709 GCA_046723285.1 Pseudomonadota bacterium | reverse complement strand
GCTCGTCGCCCGTATCGGCAATGCCTATCTCTACGAGAATCCGCGGGCGCTGCCGCGCGCGCGGCTCGCGACCGCGATCGCCGTCGCCGATGCGCGCCGCCTGATCGAAACCGGGCAGTGGCCGGCCGATCCGCGCGAGGCGGTGGTGCTCGATCGCAGGCCGCCCGAATGGCCGAGCGCCGCGCCGCCGCCGGCCGGCACCGCCAGCGCCCGGATCGCCGCCTATCGTCACGACGAGGTCGTCGTCAGCGTCGACACCGCAATTCCGGCGATGCTGGTGCTGCACGACCTCTTTCATCCCGGCTGGCGCGCGAGCGTCGATGGCGCGCCGGCCGCGGTCTACCGCGCCAACGTGCTGTTCCGCGCCGTGTTCGTGCCGGCGGGGCGCCACGAGGTGCGCTTCACGTTTCACCCGATCGCATCGGCGGTCGAGCGCGCGTTCGCGCCCGCGCGATCGGGGCGCTAGAATATTACCGCTCCCTTAAGCATGCTGGCGGAAATCCGCTCCGTCCCTCGCCGCGCGCGGGAACTTTTCCGGCGCCTGTGCGTCTAGGGAAACGGTTCCGGCTCGCATGGGCTCCGAACCACGCGATATGGCACGCGACGGGAGGCTTTGATGGGCGGATTCTTCCAGTGGCTCGAAGGCACCATCGCCTACATCGCGGCGGTCACGGGCCTCAGCGTCCTCTGCTTCGTCGCGATGCGTCTTCTCGCCTGACGCGCGCGGGCGAGGGCCCGCGCCGCGGACGATGTTGACGCCCCCTCCCCATGAAACGTCAACAAATGTCATCATCCGTAAACAAGCGCGCCGGCGACCGTACCGCGCCATGCGCAGGCGGCCGAAAATTTCTGCAAAACGTCAGCATTTGTCAGCATCGGGGGCGGCTCCGCGCGCTTCGTCATGCGTCCGGCGCATGGTGCGAGGCGGCGACCGCCGTCGCATGCGGCGGCGATGTCGACATGTGTCAACATCCGTAAACACGCCGCGGTGATTCGGGAGCGGACGCCGAAGTTCTGGCGCCGCAAGCCCGCATCATGAGCCAAAAACCGCAAAACACCTTGGCTTTCCTTGGTTTTTTGCGGATCGCAGGCCTTCGCGGCAGCGCCGTGCGCCGGTACCGCGCGCCAAGGCCGCGTGTCGGAGATCGAGATTCACATGTCCAAACAGCCGCGCGCGACGCGCCGGCAAGGGCATCGATCGCCTGGCCCAACCGGGCCATTGAAAGTGTCTAATACAAAACAAGAACAAAGTCAATAGCCGCTTCTCTCGTTCCGGTTGTATCGCGCGCTGGCCTGCCGCCGACGCGCAGGGCAAAGAAATAGGGCCGCGTCTCTTGCGAGACGCGGCCCTTCGTTTCGGATCGGGTGTGGGCGCGGACTAGAAGTCCATCCCGCCCATGCCGCCCATGTCGCCGCCCGGGGGACCGCCGGCCATCGGGGCCTTCTTCTCGGGCTTCTCGGCCACCATCGCCTCGGTGGTGATGAGGAGCCCGGCCACCGACGCGGCGTCCTGAAGCGCGCAGCGCACGACCTTGGTCGGGTCGATGATGCCGGCCTTCAAGAGATCCTTGTAGGCGCCTTCCTGGGCGTCGAAGCCGTAGTTGTAGTCGGAGGTCTCGAGGATCTTGCCGACCACGACCGAGCCGTCGGCGCCCGCGTTCTGCGCGATCTGCTTCGCCGGCCACGACAACGCGCGGCGCACGATGTCGACGCCGACGCGCTGGTCGTCGTTGTCGGGCTTCACCTTGTCGAGGGCCTTGATCGCGCGCAACAGCGCGACTCCGCCGCCCGGCACGATGCCTTCCTCGACCGCGGCGCGGGTCGCGTGCATCGCGTCGTCGACGCGATCCTTGCGCTCCTTCACCTCGACCTCGGTGGCGCCGCCGACGCGGATGACCGCGACTCCGCCCGCGAGCTTGGCCAGGCGTTCCTGGAGCTTCTCGCGGTCGTAGTCCGACGTGGTCTCCTCGATCTGCTGGCGGATCTGGCCGCAGCGGCCCTCGATCTCCTTCTTGTTGCCGGCGCCGTCGACGATCGTCGTGTTCTCCTTGTCGATGATCACCTTCTTGGCGCGGCCGAGCATGTCGAGGCCGACATTCTCGAGCTTGATGCCGAGGTCTTCGCTGATCACCTGACCCTTGGTCAGGATCGCGATGTCCTCGAGCATGGCCTTCCGGCGGTCGCCGAAGCCCGGGGCCTTCACGGCCGCGACCTTCAAGCCGCCGCGCAGCTTGTTGACGACGAGCGTCGCGAGGGCCTCGCCTTCCACGTCCTCGGCGATGAGGAGCAGGGGCTTGCCGGCCTGCACGACCGCTTCGAGGATCGGCAGCATCGGCTGCAGGCTCGAGAGCTTCTTCTCGTTCACGAGGATGTACGGGTCCTCGAGGATCACGCGCATCTTGTCGGCGTCGGTGACGAAGTAGGGGGAGATATAGCCGCGGTCGAACTGCATGCCCTCGACGACTTCGAGCTCGGTGTCGAGCGACTTGGCTTCCTCGACCGTGATCACGCCCTCGTTGCCGACCTTCTCCATCGCCTTGGCGATCATGGCGCCGATCTCGCGCTCGCCGTTGGCCGAGATGGTGCCGACTTGGGCGATCTCGTCGTTGGTCGTGACCTTCTTGGTCTTTTTCTTGAGATCCTCCACGACGGCCTCGACCGCCATGTCGATGCCGCGCTTCAAGTCCATCGGGTTCATGCCCGCGGCCACGGCCTTCGAGCCTTCCTTGACGATGGCCTGGGCGAGCACGGTGGCGGTGGTGGTGCCGTCGCCGGCGACGTCCGAGGTCTTGGACGCGACCTCGCGCACCATCTGGGCGCCCATGTTCTCGAACTTGTCGGAGAGCTCGATCTCCTTGGCGACGGTGACGCCGTCCTTGGTGATGCGGGGCGCGCCGAACGCCTTGTCGAGCACGACGTTGCGGCCCTTGGGGCCGAGCGTCACTTTCACGGCCTCGGCGAGAATGTCGACGCCGCGCAGCATGCGCTGGCGCGCGTCGGCCGAGAATCTGACTTCCTTGGCAGCCATTGTGGTCCTCGTTCTAAGAGATGATAGCGGTTACGGGATCGGGGCCGGCGCTTGCCGGCCAATGAACGGCCACTTGGCCGTTCACGCGGCCTTGCGGGCCGGCTTGGCCTGGCCTTCGATCACGCCCATCACGTCGCTTTCCTTCATGATGAGCAGCTCTTCGCCGTCGATCTTGACCTCGGTGCCCGACCACTTCCCGAACAGGATGCGGTCGCCGACCTTCAGGTCGATGGGGATGAGCTTGCCGCTCTCGTCGCGGCCGCCGGGGCCGACGGCGATGATCTCGCCTTCCTGCGGCTTCTCCTTGGCGGTGTCGGGAATGATGATGCCGCCCGCGGTCTTCTGCTCGCCTTCGAGGCGGCGGACGACGACGCGGTCATGCAACGGACGAAACTTCATTGCATCCTCCTAGGTGGTGCTTGTGGATCAATCGGTTGATGTTTTGGGTGCCGCTATTAGCACTCGCCGGAGACGAGTGCCAACGGGACGCGCGCATAGATGGCGATCCACTCTCGGCCTGTCAAGAACCCGTGAAGCCGAAATTTTGTTACGCCGCGGCGTGACATGAGACGCGGGTCTTTCGCATCTGCGAGAGCCGCGAAATAAAATTACGCGACCGTTTGCCCATAGGTCCGGCGCCGGGTGGTTCTCCGGAGACCATTCCAGCCATGCCTCGAAAGCACAATTGGACCGCCTGTGCATAAGGAGCCAGGCAGGGAGCGAAGGACCGCTCCTAACCGCCGGATTTGTGCTCGGCGCCGTGCACATGCGGCATCTCGGAATGCTGTGCGCGCACGACGTCGAAATCGACGATGAGCGGCAGATGATCCGAGGCGCGCCGCGCCACATCCGAGCGCGAGATGAAGCACCGGCGCATCTCGAGGGGACCGCGGTAGAAGATCTGATCCAGCGCGCGCAGCGGAAGAAACGCGGGAAACGTCGCCTTCCCGTTGCAAGCGTCGCGAAAGCCCTTGGGCTCGAGGATATGACGGCCGAGGCGCCCCAAGACGTCGTTCATGTCCCCGGCCACGATCAGCGGCTTGGCGGAGTCGAGCGACTTCACCTCATGGCACGCGAGCAGGCGGCGCAACTGGATCTTCTGCTCGAATTCGATCAGCCCGAGATGCAGATTGACCAGATGGACGGGCAGCACGTGATCGTGCCCGAGCGGGACCGAGCAGATCAGAATTTGCGCGCCGCGACGCTTCTTGAAGCGGATCGTGAGATCGAGGTCGTGCGCGTGGCGCAGGGGAAACCGGCTGATGACCGCGTTGCCATAGCCGCCGCGCCGCAGCGTGACGTTCCGCTGGTATGCGCGATGGGGCATCTCCAGCGCGTCCGCGAGAATATCGACCTGGCGGTGATGCCGGGATCGCGGCGCATCGTCGTCCACCTCCTGGAGATGGACGATGTCGGGCCGGCATTGGTGGAGCGTTTCTATGATGCGGCCGATGTTGTAAGCGCCGTCCATGCCGCCGATGCCCTTATGAATGTTCCAGGTAATCAGGCGGAAGTGCATGTGGGCCCGCGGCGCTTGTGCAAGTTGGAGATATCCGATTCAGAGCTGGGGTGAAAAGAGCCGCGCGGCCGCCTGAAACAGGCGGCGCGGGAATGGCGCGTCCGCTTCGAGGTCGGTCTTCGGCATCGCCTTCGCGCGGAACTCGTCGAACAGCGCCGCCATCCGCTCCACCATGGGCCCGCCGTAGAATACGGCGGAGATCTCGAAGTTCAGCTTCATGCTGCGGTCGTCGAGATTGGCGGTGCCGACGATCGCGAGGTCGTCGTCGATGACCGCCGTCTTGGCATGCAGCAAGGGCGGACCGAAGAGATGAATCCGCACCTTGGCCGCCAGGAGCTGGTCGTGGGTCGAGGCGCCGGCGGCGTCCACCACGTGCCAATCGCTTTCGGCGGGTACGATGATCTGCACTTCGGTGCCGCGCGCGCTGGCGACGCACAATGCGTTCAAGAGCGTCTCGTCGGGCACGAAATAAGGCGCGATCAGCCAAATGCGCTTCCGCGCCAGGCCGATCGCGCCGAGCAGGAACGAATAGAATGCGCGATGATCGGAATCGGGCCCCGAGGGGACGATCTGCACGGTCTGCGTCCCCGCGCGCGTGCCGGGAAAGTATTTTTCGAGATCCCGGTCGCGCAGCGGCTCGTTCGACGCGAACAGCCAGTTCTCGAAGAAGGTGTATTGCAGCCCCTGCACCACCTCGCCTTCGAGCGCGACATCGGTGTCGCGCCGCGCATTGAGGGCCATTTCCCTGAAGCTGTGGTCCGAGCAGAGATTGGTGCTGCCGCAGAAGCCGACGGCGCCGTCGATCACGAGAATCTTGCGGTGCGTGCGGAAGTTCACGATGCGCCGCCGCAAGCGCGCCACCGCGGTCGGGTTGAACCATTCGAACTTGATGCCGGCCTCGCGCATCGCGCGCAGGATGCGGCGCGAAATCCGCGATCCCATCGGATCGGCGAGCAGGCGAACCTCGATGCCCTTGCGCGCCTGGGCCATCAACAGCTCGATCAAGCGGACGCCCACCGCATCGTCGCGAACGATGTAGTATTCGAGATGAACATGGTGCCGCGCGCCGGCGACGGCTTTTTCGACGGCCGCGAAGTAGTCGTCTCCCCTGGAGAACAGCTCCACCTTGCTCGCCGTCATCGGCGGAAGCCCGCCGAAGGCCGTCGCCAGACGGATGAGCGGCTCGGTGTTGCCGCGCTCGCGGTCGAACAGGCCCGACCGCGAACGGGCCGCCACGTGTATGACATCTCGCGCCCGCCGGATCCGGCGCTTGCGGCGAGCGAAGCGGAGCGGGCCCCACCACCAATAAAACAGCGCGCCGATACCGGGCAGCAGGGCGAGGCCGAAAATCCAGGCGAGCGTCGCGACCGGCGGACGCTTTTGCAGCAGCACCCAAGCGCCGATGACGACGATCCAGGCAATCTCGAGAAAGATCAGCGTGGCAAGCGACATCGCAGGGACGTTAGAGCGAAACCCGGCCGGATGGAAACGCGGCAACGGTCCAGCGTCTCGCCAGCGGCGCCCGGGCCGGGAGCGGCCTAGTTGCCCGGGCTCAATGCGCCGAAGGTCTTGAGATACTTCATCCCGGTATCGCACATCACGGTAACGACGGTCGCGCCGGACCCGAGCCGTTCGGCGAGGCGCAGTGCGGCGACGACGTTGGCGCCGGTGGAGGTCCCCGCGAACAGGCCTTCCTCGCGGGCGAGGCGGAGGGCCATCGCCATGGCGTCTTCGGTCGAAACCCGCTCGATCGCGTCGGCGATCCCGTCCTGCCAAAGCGGGACGACGAAGCCGGCGCCGATCCCGTCGATCTTGTGGGCGCCGGGCTTGCCGCCGGAGAGGACCGGGGATTCGGCGGGCTCGACGCCGACGATGCGGATCCGGTTGTCGCGGCGGCGTAGCCCCTCCGCATTGCCGCGCAACGACGCCGCGGTGCCGACGCTCTGCACGAACCCATCGATGCGGCCGCCGGTCTGGCTCCAGATCTCGTCCGCCATCGCGTGATAGGCCGCGATCTGGTCGGTGTTCTTCAACTGATCGGTCCAGAAGCCGCCCGTCTTCGCCGCGATGACGCGGGCGGCCTCGACCATGTCGCGCGTTAGCCTCTCGGTCATGCGCCCGCTCTCGCTCGGCACGATTTCGAGCGTGGCGCCCAGAATCCGCATGTGATCGAGCTTCTCGCGCGAGAAAGCATCCGAGCTCACGATGTGAAGCGGAAAGCGTTTGACCGCGCAGACGAGCGAGAGCGACACGCCGGTGCTGCCGCCGGTGTATTCGACCACGATGCCGCCGGGCCGAAGGCGCCGGTCGGCTTCGGCCGCTTCGATCATGGCGAGGGCCATCCGGTCCTTCATGCTGCCGGTCGGGTTCTCGCTCTCGAGCTTCACGAGGATGCGCGCGCCGCCCGCAGGCACGACGTTGCGCAGCGGCAGCAGCGACGTGTTGCCGATGCACTCGAGGATGTCGCGCGGCATTTCCTTCATGGCGCCCTCACTCCATGTATTTACATTAATTGTAGATACATATATCTGCCGCCGCTCTCGCGCAAGCGGTTGCGGTACATCCGGCGGCGTCGAGACTCAGCTCTTGTCCCCGCTTTCGCGGGGACGACAAGCTTTCGAACCGTCCTGAGCCGGGAATGATTTGTGCTTTCCGGCCGGTGCGCTGCGCGATCCGCATTCCACCCCATCGACGCTTGCTGTATTAGCTCCGTATCATTCGAGCGACGGGCCCATGAACCTCCGCTTCTCCCATCTTCTCCAGCTGGCCGCGGCCGCGGCGGTGGCGCTCGTCGGCGGGGCGGCGATCGGGCGCTTCGCGCTGGCGCCGGCACCGGCACCGGTCGTGGTCGAGAAGCGGGTCGAAGTGCCGGTGCGCGCCAATCCCTCGGCCGAGTCGCCCTACCTCAAATGGAAAGTGGCGCTCTCGTATCCGGCCGATACGCCGCAATTCGGCTCGCTGGCGCGGAAATTCGCCGAGAAGCTTCGCCGCGCCTCGGCCGGCGCCATCGCCATGGAGTTGGAAGAGCCCGGGAAGCTCGTGCCGCCCGCCAACTGCCTCGAGGCGGTGGGAAAGGGCGCGGTCGACGCCTGCTGGTCGACGCCGGGCATGTGGTCCACGCGCGAGCCCGCGCTCGCCGTCTTCGGCGGCATCCCGTTCGGGCCCGAGGCGGTCGAATACGTCGCCTGGCTCAACTATGGCGGCGGGCAGGATCTCCTCGACGAGGTCTACGCGCGCTTCAACGCGAAATCCGTGCTCTGCGGCATCACGACGCCCGAAGCCGGCGGATGGTTCAAGAAGCCGGTGCAGACCGCAGACGATTTGAAGGGCCTGAAGGTGCGCGCCTACGGCCTTGCCGCGCGCGTCTTGACCAAGGCCGGCGCGGATCCGCGCCACATCGACGCCAACAAGATCCTGCCGGCATTGAAAGACGGCGCCATCGACGGCGCCGAATATTCGTTCCCGCTGATCGATCTCGGCCTCGGCTTCCACCTCGTCGTCACCAATTACTATTTCCCCGGTTGGCAGCAGCCGACGACGCCGCTCGAGCTGCTGGTCAACAAGAAGAGTTGGGACGCGCTGCCGGACGCGACGCGGGGACAGATCGAGCTTGCTTGCGGCGACACGGTGCGCGACGGGCTCTCCGAGGGCGAGGCGATGCAGGCGGCGGCGCTGCGCGAGCTCCGCGCCAAGGGCGTCGTCTTCCAGCGCTGGCCGCAGGGCGTGCTCGATGCGCTCGAGAAAGCCTGGCTCGACATCGCCGAGCAGGAGGGCGCCGCCGACGCCAACTTCAAGCGCGTCTGGAGCGCGCTCTCCGCATTCCGCGCCGAATACGAAACCTGGCGCCGCCTCGGCCACGTGCCGTAGTCAAGATCAAAGTCACAGGAGCCGGGGATACGGGAAGGGGTTGAGAGGCTTTCTTCCTTCTTGCCGGCTCCCCGACTCCTGTTCACTTCGCATTCTTAATTGCGACGCGCTGTTGGGGAAATCATGACTCTCGATCCGCAGCTTGCCGAGATCCTTGCCATCGCCGAGAAGGTGGGGCGGCCGCCGCTCGATGTGCTGCCGGTCGCGGAGGCGCGGCGCGAATACCGGAAGCGCGCCGATACTTTCGGCCTGCCGCCGGCCGAGATGGCGGCGATCGAAGAGCGCAGCGTCGCCGGGCCGGCGGGCGCGATTCCGGTGCGCCTTTACGTGCCGAAGCAGGCCACGACCCCGGCGTCGCTGCTCGTGTTCTTTCACGGCGGCGGCTGGACCGTCGGCGATCGCGACACGCACGACCGCGCCTGCCGCTATCTCGCGCAGGAGGCGCGCTGCCGCGTGGCGTCGGCCGATTACCGCCTGGCGCCCGAGCATCCGTTCCCGGCCGCGGTCGAAGACTGCTGGGCCGCCTGGAGCGCCATCGCCGGCAACGCCGCCGCCTGGGGCGCCGATGCGCGCCGCATCGCCGTGGGCGGCGACAGCGCGGGCGGAAACCTCGCGGCGGTGGTCTCGTTGCTCGCGAAGGAGAAGCGCGCGTCCGCGCCGTGCTTCCAGCTTCTCATCTACCCGGCGGTCGACATGGCCGGCGTCCACGGCTCGATCGAGCGGTTCGGCAAGGGCTATCTGCTCACCAAGCCGATGATCGATTGTTTCATGGGCTACTACACGCCCGATCCGTCCATGCGCCGCGATCCGCGCGCCTCACCCCTGCTGGCGCGCGATCTCGCAAGCTTGCCGCCGGCGTTCGTGCAGACGGCGGGCTTCGATCCGCTGCAGGACGAGGGCGCGGCCTATGCCAAGGCGCTCGCGGCCGCCGGCGTCGGCGTCGAGCACAAGCACTACCCCGGGCTCGTGCACGGTTATCTGCAGCTCGCGGGCTATTCCAAGGGTGCGCGCGCCGCGGTCGACGATGCGGCGGCAGCATTGCGCAAGGCGTTCGCGGCGTAAACCGGCGCGTCAGCGCGTGACACGCATGAACGGCGACTGTTGCGGCGCGCTCGAGGGCCGCGTTTCGAAATAGGCGATGGCGCTCACGAGCACGGCGGCCGCCATGACCCCGGCGACGAGGGCATAGACGAACGATCGTCCGGTTTTGGTCATGGCCGTTGCCTCAGCTGTGCATTAGCGCGACGGCGAGAATGAGCATCGCCGAAAACGCGCCGAGCAGCGCGAAGACGGTCGCCCGCAGCGGCGAGATGGCGATCGGCGCCTCTTGCTCGACACCGATATCGTCATTGGCAGGATGCATGGGGGCAGACCTTCGGCTGATCCCGCCCCCCTGTATCGAAGGCCAGATCGGGTTGCATTGACGTGGGTCAAGAGAGGCCGGACGGTGCGCCTGCTTCGGGCACACGCGTTGCGGGCTCTTCGGACCGGAGCTAGCATCGCGGCCGGGGAATGGCAGGGAGACGGTGGCCATGGCGGAACGCCGGGCCGATGCCTTGCCTGAGGGCACGCAACTTCAGGCCTACACGCTCGGCCCGGTGCTGGGGGCGGGCGGATTCGGCATCACCTATCGCGCGTCCGAGCAATTCACCGATCGGCCGGTCGCGATCAAGGAGTTCCTCCCCACATCGATCGCGCAGCGCGCGCCCGACGGCGTTTCGGTGCGGCCGCTGAGCCGCGGCAGCTTCGATTTCGGCTGGGGCCTCGAGCGCTTTCGGCTGGAAGCGCGCACGCTCATCGCGCTGCGGCACAAGAACATCGTCCCGGTGCTGCAATATTTCGAGGCCAACGGCACCGGCTACCTGGTGATGGAATACCAGAACGGGCGCACGCTCGGCGCGCGTCTCAGGCCCGACAAGCATCTCGGCGCCGCGGAGTTGGAGCGGATTCTGGCGCCGCTGCTCGACGCGCTCGATGCCGTGCACGCCAAGGGCTTCCTTCACCGCGACATCAAGCCCGACAACATCTTCTTGCGCGACGACGGAACGCCGCTGCTGCTCGATTTCGGAGCCGCGCGCCAAGCGGTCGGCGCCAAGAGCCAGAATCTGACCGCGATCGTCTCGGAAGGCTACGCGCCCTATGAGCAATATGTGAGCGACTCCACGCAGGGGCCGTGGAGCGACATCTATGCGCTCGGCTGCACGCTCTACCGCTTGGCGCGCGGCTCCGAAATCGAGCAGCAGCGGCGTTCCGTCGTCGCGCAAGAAGATGTTGTCGGGCTTGATGTCGCGGTGA
>JBKOUH010000359.1:0-7060 GCA_046723285.1 Pseudomonadota bacterium | reverse complement strand
CGCTCGTGGCGCGCGAGGTCGAGGTGCTGCTCGACGGCGGTGCCTTTGCCGACGACAGCCCAGGTGTGCTCGGCAACGGACTCTGGTTTTCCTGCGGTCCCTATCGGTTCGACTACATGCGCGCCTGGGGAACGCTCGTCTACACCAACAAGCTGCGCTTCGGCGCGTTCCGCGGGTTCGGCAATCCGCAGGTGACGTTCGCGAGCGAGCAGCAGGTCGACGAGATCGCGGCGCAGATCGGCATGGACCCGGTCACGCTGCGCGAGCGCAATCTGCTTCGCGGCGACGACCGCTGGTTCGGCGGGACCGAGGTCGGTTCCAACGCGCTCGGCGCCTGCCTCGAGCAGGTGAAGACGCGTTCGGGCTGGAGCCGGCGCGCCGAGCTCAAGCCCTCGACGCCGGAGCGAAAGCGCGCGATGGGCATCGGCGTCACCGCGCATGTCAGCGGCCTGCTCGCTACCGGCGCCATCGTGCGCATGCTCGAAGACGGCTCGATCGTGCTCAACACCGGCGCGGTGGATATCGGGCAGGGTTCCGACACGGTGCTGTGCCAGATCTGCGCCGAGGCGCTGAAAGTGCCGGTCGACCGAATCCGGCTCGCAAGCCCCGATACGGACGGCTCGCCCTACAATTGGGGCACCACCGCGAGCCGCGTCACCTACACCACCGGGCGCGCCGTGGTCGCTGCCGCGGGCGAAGTCGAGCGCCAGGCCAAGGAGCATGCCGCCGAAATCCTGGAATGCGCGCCCTCCGATCTCGAGCTGAGGCCCGGGGGCCAATTCGGGATCGTCGGCGTGCCGGAAAAAACCGTCACGTTCGCCCAGATCTCGGCGCGCGCGCATTGGGCCAAGGGCGGGCCCATCGTCGGCACCAACAGCTACGTGTTCGACCGGCCGACCTTCGATCCCAAGCGCGCCATCGCGATCGGATTACCGTTTCCGCAGATCGGCGCGCTGGCGTTCGGCGCGCTCGTCGTCGACGTCGAGATCGACGAGGTAACCGGCAAGGTCGAGGTGAAGCGTGCCTGGTCCGCGGTCGATGCCGGACGTGCGATCAATCCGCTTTCGGTCGAAGGGCAGATCGAAGGCGCCTTCGTCCAGGGTATGGGCCTGGCGCTCAGCGAACAGATGGTGTGGGACGGCGCGCGGCTCGCGAACCCGAGCCTGATGGACTACAAGGTGCCGACCGCGCTCGATGCGCCTTACGCCATCGAGCCGATCATCGTCGAATCCCACGAGCCGGACGGGCCGTTCGGCGCAAAGGGCGTCGGCGAAATTGGCATCAATGCGGTGCCCGCGGCGATCGCCAACGCCGTGGCCGCCGCAACCGGCATCCGCTTCAACGCGCTTCCTTTGGCGCCCGAGCGCGTGCTGCGCGCAATGCTGGCCAAGTAGCGGAGGGCGAAATGCGCGTCGAGGATTATCCGCCGCAAGAGCCCGCCTCGCCCGTGGGCGCCGCCTATGCCGCCGAGTGCCTGAAGCGCGGCAGCGGCGTCGCCGGCGAGGACATGCAGTATGGCCCCGATCCGTACCAGAGCCTCGCGTTTCATCGCGCCGCGCGGCCCAACGGCAGCGTCTTCATTTTCTGGCACGGCGGCGGCTGGACCGGCGGATATAAGGAGTGGATGGCGTTCATGGCGCCCGCCTTCACCGCGGCCGGCGTTATGTTCGTAGCGCCCGGCTATCGGCTGGCGCCGCAGCACCTGTTTCCGGCGGGTCTCGAGGATTGCGCCGACGCCGTCGCCAAAATCCACGCGGAGTGCTGGCGCTTCGGCGGCGATCCCGCCCGCATATTCCTCGGCGGACATTCGGCGGGCGGGCACTATGCGGCGCTGCTGGCGGTGACGCAGGATTGGCGCGCGAAGCGCAAGCTGCCGCGCGACGTGGTGCGCGGCTGCTTGCCGATTTCGGGCGTCTACCAGTTCGGCGAAGGCGCCGGGCTTTCGATGAAGCCGCGCTTTCTCGGCACCGAACCCGCCAACGAGCGCGCCGCGAGCCCCATCCACAACATCCAGGTGGCGCCGCCGTTCTTCCTGGCGCATGGCGCCAAGGATTTTCCGCATCTGATGAAGCAGGCCGAGGCGATGGAAGCGGCGCTGAAGCGCGCCGGCGGCGCCGTCGAGCGTCACGTGCTGACCGGCCGCGATCATTTCTCGGCGAGTCATGCCGGCGGCGAGGCCGACGGTCCCTGGGTGCCGAAAGCCCTAGCCTGGATCGCGAAAACGGGCACTGTCGCGCAGCGCGCCGCATCATGAGCGCGAAGCCCACCCTCATCCTCGAGGGCGGCTGCGTCGTCACCGGCGACGCGAAGGATACGCGCTACGAGTCGGCGGATATCGTCGTCGCGGGCAACGCGATTTTGGCGATCGGCCCGAATGCGGGCGCCGCTCACCGTGAACCGGGCATCGACCGCATCGATGCGCGCAGCGCCGTGGTGATGCCGGGCCTGATCAACGCGCACCTCCACTCCAACGAGGGCTTCGAGCAGGGCGCCTACGACAATCTGCCGCTTGAGCCCTGGCTGCTGCAAAGCTACCCGCCGTTCGGCTTTCCGCTGCTGAGCGAAGACGACTACTATCTCCGCACGATGATCGCCGCCGTGGAATCGATCCGCTCCGGCGTCACGACGGTGCAGGACGACTACGTGCACCTGCCCGGCACGCCCGAGGCCCAGGATGCCGCGATCCAGGCCTATCTCGACGCCGGCTTGCGCGCGTGGGTCACGGTCGATCTCTGGGACGTGGGACTGCTGGATTGCCTGCCTTACGTTCGCTCGATCATTCCGCAGGCGCTGCAGGACGAGATCCTGGCGCTGCCCTTCACGAGCACGCGCGACCAGCTCGCGCTGTTCCGGCGCCACTTCGAGAAATGGCACGGCCGCGGCGGGCGGATCCGCATCATCATCGCGCCGTGCGGGCCGCAGCGCTGCAGCCCCGAGATGCTGCGCGAGATCAAGCGCCTTGCCGATGCGCTCGACATTCCGATTCACAGCCACACGCTCGAGACCAAACTGCAGGCGGTGCATGCGCGCCAGCAATGGGGCAAGAGCGTCGTCGAGTATCTCGGCGATTTCGGGATCTTGAGCCCGCGCCTTGCGATCGTGCACGGCATATGGCTGACCGACCGCGATATCGCGCTGCTCGCCGACCATGGCTGCACGGTCGTGCACAATCCGTTGAGCAATTTGAAGCTCGGCAGCGGCCTTTGCCCGGTGCGGAAGCTGCTCGATGCCGGCGTGAACGTCGCGCTCGGCACCGACGGGCTCGCCACCAGCGACACCGCCGACCTCATCGAGGCGATCCGCGCCGCGAGCCTCATCCACAAGCCGGGCACGCACGACTACGGGAAATGGGTTTCGGCGGCGGAGGTCTTCCGCATGGCGACCCTCGGCGGCGCCCGCTCGAGCTTGATGGAGCGCGAGGTCGGCAGCCTCGAAGCCGGCAAGAAGGCCGACGTGATTCTGCTCGACCGCGATGCCTGGGGCTTCATCCCGCTCAACGATCCGGTCCGCAATCTCGCGTTTTCGGTGACGTCGGAAGCGGTGCAGACCGTCATCGTCGACGGCCGCGTGGTGATGCGCGACCGCAAGATCACGACCTTCGACGAAGACGCGATGCGGGACCGGGTCCGCGGCGCCGCCGAGCGCTTTCGCCGCGAGCACGTGCCGGCAATGCGCGACGGCGCCAAGCGCCTCGAGCCCTATATCCGCGAGATGTATTATCGCGCGGCCGGCGAGAGCTTCCCGCTCGGAGACGCACCGCGCCGCCTCGCCGCCAACCAGAAGCAGATGGCGTGAGCGATGCAGCGGCGTGCCAGAGGTGAACCATGACGGTTCAAGACAAGCCCAGCGCGGCGGCCACAGCCGCCGTCGCCGACGCGTTCAAGGACTTTCCGTTCTACAAGGAAGGCGCGGTTCCGCAATATCACCGCTATCACGCCGAAATTTCGTATCTCGACGAGCTCGAGCGCATCTGGGGCAAACGCTGGGGTGCCCAGGGCATCGGGCGCCTGCGCGAAGTGGCGATGGTGAAGCCGACCGAAGCGGAGGTCCTGCAGCTCTACGAGCAGGATTCGGCGTTCTTCGTCTTCAATGGCATCACGCCGAAGCTCGACTTGATGCGCGAGCAGCACCATAGCCTCGCGCGGCTCTACGAGAGCCTCGGGATCAAGGTGCACGAGCTGCGCTGGGCCGACGATCCGCCGCGCTCGGCCTATGGGCCGATGAAACGCGGGATCTCGGCCGCGGCCGGCTTCGTCATCAACGGCGGCGCCATCATCCCGCGCGAGGCCACGCCCTATTGGCGCGGCCGCTCGCGCTACGTCGCGAAGGCGCTGATGGGGCTCGGCTGCCCGATCCTCTACACCGTGCATGGGAACGGCGTCTGCGAAATCGGCGCTTCGGTGCGCATGAGCGACGATTTCATCGTGCTGATGCTCTCGACCGACTGCAATCGTGAGGGCGCAGAGCAGGTGACGCCGGTGCTCCAGCGCGCCGGCTACAAAAAGGTGCTGCTCGCTTCGAGCCCGGGCCCGCTCTACGCCTATCACGAGGAAGTGCCGGGCTGGATGCACGCGGACATGTGGATCCTGCCGCTCGATGCGCGCCTTGCGCTCATCTACCCGCCCTGGTGCGACTACCAGACCATCCGCGATCTCCACGCGATCGGCTACGAGCTCATCGAGGCGCCGCGCGACGAGGTCAATCTTTATCCCACCAACGGAATCACGATCGAGCCGCGCAAAGTGATCATGAATGCGAGTGCTACGAAGACGCGCAAGCTGCTCGAGCAGCACAAAGTGGACGTGATTCCGATCGAATACGACGAGGTGCACAAGTACGGAGGCGGCATCCGCTGCAACACCATGCAGCTCATCCGCGATCCCGGCCCGTGCACTTTCGCCGGATAGCGCCCGACGCAAGAGCGCTTCGTGACGTGCCGCCAACCAAGCAGGGAGAGAGTACCGTGATCCGAAATCTCAGTCTCGCCATAGCCGCCACGGCCGCGCTGGCGACCGCGGCATCCGCCGAATCGGTCAAGATCGGCTTCTCGATCGCCAAGACCGGATTGTTCGCCGCGGGCGCGCCTTCGCAGCTCAACGCCTACGAGCTCTGGCGCGAGCAGGTGAACGCCAAGGGCGGGCTCAACGTCGCCGGCAAGAAGATGATGGTCGAGTTCGTGCAATACGACGACCAGTCGAACCCCGGCAACGCGGTGAAGATCTACGAGAAGCTCATCACCGACGACAAGGTGGAGCTGCTGCTCGCGCCGTGGGGCACGCCGCACCACTTCGCGGTCGCCGCCGTGCTCGAGAAGTACAAGTTCCCGATGGTCGGCAACACCGCCGCTTCGGTGCAGCTGCGCGAGATCAAGGCCGGCTACATCTGGTTCCCGACCTCGACCATCCCGGACAAGATGGCCGTGGAGATGGTGAAGTTGCTCAAGGCCAACGGATATAAGACCGCCGCTCTGATCAACAACGTATTGCCGTTCGCCAAGGAATTCAAAGCCGCGATCGTGCCGGAACTCAAGAAGAGCGGCATCGAGCTAAAGGTGAGCGAGGAGTATCCGCCGGACATCAAGGACATGACGGCGATGCTCAGCAAGGTGAAGGCGGCATCGCCGCAGGCGGTGATCGTCCTCTCCTACCCGAGCGATTCGGTGCTGTACGCCAAGCAGGCCAAGGAAATTGGCATCTCCGCGCCGTTCCAGTTCGTCGCCATCGGCCCGACCATCGATTTCTACAGCAAGGCCGTCGGCCCGGCCGCGAACGGGTTCGTCACCATGGGCCATTGGTCACCGCACAAGGCGGAATGGAAGCGAGCCAAGCCGTTCTATGACGCGTACGTGAAGAAGTTCAACGAGAAGCCCGACTACCTCGACACGGTGCTCTCCTACATGTCGTGCGAGATCCTGGAGCAGGCCGTGGCCAAGGCCGGGCTCGACAAGGAGAAAATCCGCCAGGCGATCTCGACGATGACCTTCGACACGATCAACGGGCCGGTGAAGTTCCAGGGCGTGCAGAACGCGATCACGCCGACCGCGTTCCTGCAAATCCAGGGCGACGAACTGCAGATCATTTGGCCGAAATCGATCGCGACCAGTTCCTTTAAGGCGAAGACGGGCTGGTAACGATGCGGATGAGCCGGCGCTTGGCCGCGGCCGGGTGCCGGCTTTTCGTTGCGCTTTCGACGACGCGCGGGTGAGCGAGCCGTGGACGCGATCCTCTCGGGCCAGCTGCTCGCCGCGGCGCTCGTCACTGGCGCGCTCTACGCGCTGACGGCGCTCGGCCTCAATCTCGTCTACGGCACGATGCGCCTCTTGAACGTGGCGCACGGCGATCTCGTCATGATCGGCGCCTACGTCGCGTTCTGGGCGTTCACGCTGCTTGCGCTTTCGCCGCTGCTGTCGCTGCTGGGCTCGGCGGCGCTCGCGGCGCTGCTCGGGTTGGCGCTGTACTACGGGCTCTTCCGGCGCCTGCTCGACGGCGGCAAGGCCGCGCAACGCCTCGAGGCCAACTCGCTGCTGCTGTTCTTCGGCGTATCGGTGATCGTGCAGAACTTGGCGGCGCTGCAGTTCACGAGCACGCCGCGCGGCTTCCAGTATCTCGACGAGGTCTATCATTTCGGCAATATCGCGGTCACCGGCAACCGCATTGCCGCCTTTCTGGTCGCGATCGCGATCTGCCTCGGCGTGATGGCGTTCCTGCGCTTTCACGTGACCGGGCTTGCGATCAAGGCGCTCATGCAGCGCCGCGACGCCGCGGCCATCGTCGGCGTCAATATCGAACGCGTTCAGATCCTGACGCTCTGCCTCGGCTTCGCCACGGCTTCCGTCGCCGGCGCCTTGGTGAGCATGACCGAGCAGATCTCGCCGTTCATGGGTTTTCCGTTCACGATCGCCGCCTTCGTCGTGATCATCCTCGGTGGGCTCGGCAATATCTCGGGCGGAATAGCGGCCGGATTTCTGTTGGGGCTGCTCGAGACCTACGGCGTGGCACTCTACTCCTCCGCCTACCGCTCGATCCTCGTCTACGGCGTCTTCGTCCTCATACTCCTTGCC
>JBKOUH010000192.1:0-5181 GCA_046723285.1 Pseudomonadota bacterium | reverse complement strand
GGGCAAGCTTGCCCGCACATCTGTCGGCGCCGGCGCGATGATCCAATTCCTGCAATCCCTCGTCGACGGGCTGATGATCGGCAGCGCCTATGCGCTGCTCGCCCTCGGTTTCACGCTGATCTTCGGCGTGCTGCGGCGGCTCAATCTTGCTTACGGTTCTTCGATCCTCGTCGGCGCGTTCGCGGGCGCCGCGGTCTTCGCGCAATGGAAGCTCGGCGGCTGGGCGGTGGCGGCGGCGACGCTGGCGGCGGCGGTCGTGGCGGGCATCTATGTCGAGCGGCTCTGCTTCTGGGCGATGCGCAAGGGTGCGGCCATCGCCTCGATGGTGTCGAGCTTCGCCGTATGGATGCAGCTGGAAGAGTTGCTGGCGCTGTTGTTCCCCGAGCGCACGCTGAGCTTCCCGGCGCTGGTCGAGCGCTCGGTATTCGTGCTGGGGCCGTTCCAGTTTCGCACGGAGTATGTCGCGATGTTCGCGCTCGCCGCGCTGCTCATGGCCGGGCTCGAATGGACGGTGCGGGCCACGCGCTTCGGCCTCGCCGTGCGTGCGGTCACCGAGCATCCCGAGGCCGCGCGCGCGATGGGCGTGCCGGTCGCGCGCATCGCGTTCTGGGCGTTCGTGGTCGCGTCGGCGATCGGCGGTGCCGCGGCCTATCTCATGGCCGCGGCCGAGGAGCAGGTGACGCTCCATAGCGGCATGCAGCTCACCTTCACCGGCCTCGTCGCGATGATGATCGGCGGCATCGGCTCGCTGCGCGGCGCGGTCTTGGGCGGGCTCATGCTCGGCGTCGTCGAGACTCTGGCGCAGGCGCATCTGGGCGGCTCGGGCCGCGAGTTCGCGGCGTTCGGCCTCTTGTTCCTGCTGCTCGTGCTCAGGCCCGGCGGCCTGCTCGCGCAGGATTTCGCCGCGCGCGACGCGGCGGCGTTGCGCCGGGTCTGAGGGGGCGAGGATGGACGATTATCTCCTCTCCGTGCTCGCCAATATCGGGATGTTCTCGTTCCTGGCGCTCTCCGCGTACTTGCTGCTGCTGACCGGCGAGATTTCGTTCGGCCAGCAGGCCTTCTTCGCGATCGGCGCCTATGCTTCGGGAGTCGCGACCGCGCTCTGGGGCCTGCCTTTCGTGCTGGCGCTCGTCATCGGCGCGGTCGCGGGCGGCGCCGCCGCCGGCATCGTCGGCCTGCTCACGCTGCGCACGCGCGGGCTTTACTTTGCGATGGCGACGCTGGCCTTCGCCGAGCTGGTGCGCCTCGGCCTGCAGCAATGGATTTACGTGCGCGCGATCGGCGGCGAGCCGGTCGGGCCCAACGGCGTCGACGGCTTCCGCGGCATCCGCTACGTGTTCGAGCACAGCATCGCGCAGCGCGAATTCCTCGCCATCATCGCGGGATTACTGGCGCTCGTGCTTGCGGCTTTCGCGATCGCCGAGCGCGGGCGGCTGGGCTCGCTGCTGCGCCTGGTCGGCGCCGATCCGCTGTTGGCGGAAACGCAAGGCGTCAACGTGAAGGCGGTGAAGGTCGCGGCCGCCGCGGGGGCGGGCGCGATCGCGGCGGTGGGCGGCTGCCTGTTCGCGCATCTCAACACCTACATCGAGCCGCGCAATTTCGACATCATGCTCGGCGTGCACAGCCTCGCTTACGGCCTCATCGGCGGGCTCGGCACCGCGTTCGGCCCGATCCTCGGCGTGCTCATCGACGTGGGCCTGCTCGAATCGGTACGTGTGTTCCAGGGCTACCGTATGATCGTCTTCGGCGGCCTGGTGGCGCTGCTGCTCGTGTTCATGCCGCGCGGCATCCTCGACGAGGTGCGCGTGCGCTGGCTCGCGGCGCCATGGCGGCGCCGGCGCGGCTCCATGGCGCGGCATGCTCGAGCTTGAGCGCGTTACGCGCCGCTTCGGCGGCATCGAGGCGGTCAAGGATCTCGATCTCGGCCTGGCCGCCGGCGCGCGCCTCGGCCTCATCGGCCCCAACGGTTCGGGCAAGACGACGGTGCTCAATCTCGTTTCGGGCGTGTTGACGCCCGATGCCGGCGCCATCATCTGGGACGGGACGCGCCTCGACGGCAAGCCGGCGCACGAATTCGCGCGGCGCGGCATCGCGCGCACGTTCCAGAATCTCCGCCTCGTGCCGCAGATGACCGTGCGCGAGAACGTCTGGCTCGCGCAGCACACGCTGTCCGGCGCCTCCGCCTTGCGGCGCGGGACCAAGGCCGAGCGGGCGCGCGCGGCACGCGTGGAGGAATTGCTGGCCGCGCTTGGGCTCGAGGCATGGCGCGAGCGTCCGGTGTCGGCGCTGCCGCTGCCGCAGCAGCGGCGTGTGGAGTTGGCGCGGGCGCTGGCGCGCGAGCCTCGACTGCTGCTGCTCGACGAGCCCGCCGGCGGGATGACGCCGGCCGAGACGAACGAAATGGGCGATCTTATCGCGCGCCTTGTTCCGCGGGCGATGGCGCTCGTCGTCGTCGAGCATAAGCTCGATCTCGTGGCGAAACTTTGCCCGCGCATCGCGGTGCTCGATTTCGGCCGCAAGATCGCCGAGGGCACGCCCGAGGCGGTGCTGCGCGAACCCGAAGTGATGCAGGTCTATTTCGGCCGCGGCCCGGACGGCGCCGATGCTTGAGATCCGCGATCTCCATCTCTCCTACGGCCGCATCCGCGCGGTGCAGGGCGTCGATCTCGACATCGCGGCGGGCGAGGTCGTGGCCCTCGTCGGCGCGAACGGCGCGGGCAAGAGCTCGATCTTGAAGGCCATCGCCGGCCTCGAGCGGCCGGAGCGCGGCGTCGTCCGATTTCAAGGCCGCGACATCGCCGGCTGGCCCGCGCATCGCGCGCTCGCCGCCGGCATCGCCTACGTGCCGGAAGGGCGTATGATCGTCGGTACGTTGTCCGTGCGCGACAATCTCCGCCTCGGCGCCTTCGCGCGCGCGGGCCGTGTCGATCTTGCCGCAGAGATCGAGCGCGTGCTCGGCATCTTTCCCGATCTCCGCGGCCGGCTCGACGAGCCGGGGGCCAGCCTCTCGGGCGGGCAGGCGCAGATGCTGGCGCTGGCGCGCGGGCTCATGGCGGCGCCGAAGCTGCTGCTGCTCGACGAGCCTGCGCTGGGCTTGGCGCCGGTGACGACCGCGGCGGTCTTCGCGCTGATCGCGCGCTTGAAGGCCGAGGGCGCGACCGTCCTCCTTGTCGAGCAGAACGTCGCCGAGGCGTTGGCGGTCGCCGACCGCGGCTATGTGCTCGAAAGCGGGCGCGTGGTGAAATCGGGCGCGGGCGCGAACCTTGCGCGTGATCCCGAGTTGCGCGAGGCTTACCTGGGGCTTCGCCGGGAGACACCGCCATGATCCGGTCATCCGCTTTCCTCGCCGCCGCGTTCGCGCTGGCGGCCATCCCCGCGCAAGCGCAGGAGCGCATGGGCGCCGACGTCACCTGCAAGCAGGTCGAGAAGACAATGGCCTACGACTGCTTGATCGTGCTGAAGGGCATGCTGAGCGGCCATCCGGTGCAGGGCGCCGGCGTCGTGGTCGGCGCCGACATGCCCGCGCATCCGATGGCGCACAACGTGAAGCCGGTCAGGGCCGAGGCCACCGGCAAGCCCGGCGAATACAAGTTCCGCATCGTCGTCGAGATGCACGGCGAATGGGCGCTCAAGATCCGCCTCGCCAAGCCGCGGCAGGACCTCATCGTCCGCAACGTCATGTTCGCGCCGCAGTAGGCCCTCCGGGCTCAGCGGCCGATCTTCATCTTCGCCAGCTTCTTCGCATCGTCGGCGGCCTCGCCGAGCAGCCAGTCGCGCACCGGGCGTATTTGGGGCCGTTTCGCGAGGGGCGCGGCACACCCTTTTTAGTAGGCCACGGGCGCCGCGCGCCCGGGTCCGAACGGCACGACGAGACGGCCGGCAATGAGATCTTGCGCGGCGAGTGCCGTGCGCGCGAGCGCGACCCCGATGCCGTCCACCGCCGCTTCGATCGCCATACTCGCCTGGTTGAAGCGCGGGCCGCGGCGCACATCGATTTCGGATACGCCTGCCGCTTCGGCCCAGGCGCGCCAATCGACCGGCCCCGGCGCGTGCAGCAGCGTATGCGTCTTCAAATCGCGCGGCTTCTTCAGCGGCGGCTTGCCGGCGGTAAGGCGCGGGCTCGCGACCGCGATCACCTGCTCGTCGGCGAGCTTGGCGACGGCGAGGCCGGGCCATTTGCCGTCGCCGTGGCGCACCGCGAGGTCGACGTCGCTGGCGGAGAAATCGACATGCTCGGTCGAGGCCGCGATGCGGAGATCGATCGCGGGATGCGCCGCCGCGAAGCGCCCGAGCCGCGGCACCAGCCACTTGGCGGCGAAATTGGGGGAGACGCTCACCGTCAGGGTCGCCGCCTGGGCGGGCCCGAACAGCGTGTCGGTGCCGGCGGCGAGGCGGTCGAACGCGTCGCGCACGACCGGGAGGTAGTCGCGGCCCACATCGGTGAAGGCGAGGCCGCGCGCGGTGCGCTGGAAGAGCTTGGCGCCGAGGCGCGCCTCGAGCGCCTTGATCTGATGGCTCAGGGCGCCGGGCGTCACGTTGAGCTCGCCCGCCGCCTTGGTGAGGCTCAAATGCCGCGCCGCGGCCTCGAAGGCGCGTAACGCGTTGAGCGAGGGGAGGCGGCGGGCCATCGGCAACCCATGAGGAAATCTCAAGGGTGAGAGATAAACCGTGGTTTGCGGCAGTCAATGGCGATGCTTAATACAGGGGCAGCCTCATCGAGGACGGAGTCTCACCCATTAGCTGCACTCAAAGCGCGCTCGATGGCGATCGGCCTTCGTACCGCAAGCCCATCGTCCCGGCCGGCGCCGAAGCGCGCCTCCGCGCCACGGCCTGGCGCTATCTCGCTCAAACCATCGCCAGCTGGCTCGACCGCGACCGCCAGCGCCACGATCTCGCGGATCTCGACGAGCACTTGCTGCGAGACATCGGCGTGACACCAACGGAGGCGGCGTCGGAGGCGGCGAAGCCTTTCTGGCGGGAGTAGGTCAAGAAGGTCGAACCCCCGTGCGGTTCAGCTTGCTGCAGCGGCAATGCCGCGCTGATTTTGGCGCTGGCGGACCGGCGGCAGTTGGCGCAATAAAGTGCGCCTTCCGGCCGCCCCGACGCGGCATTTCCCACTACGACCGTCCGCAGAATGCCCAATCATCTCTTCGATTACGTCCGCGCGCGCCTGCCGAAAGC
>JBKOUH010000204.1:0-4177 GCA_046723285.1 Pseudomonadota bacterium | reverse complement strand
ATCATAGCGTCAGCGTCAGTTCCGAGCGCCGCCTAGAGCAAGAGCTCGAGGCCGACCGAATCGGTGTCGTGCTCCTCGCGCGCGCCGGTTACGACCCGAGAGCTGCAGCGAGCCTCTTGCAGAGGATGACCAATTCAGGCCTGTTTGCTCAATCCGATCCCAGCCATCCGGCGCTGGCCTACCGAACCCGGGTTCTGCGGGACGCGATGAATCGAACTGAGCCGGCCGCAGTGGAATAGTCACGTCGATCCAAGGATGGATCAATCGGATCGAGCGGAACGGCCGGTCCTCGCAAGACGCACGTCGCTTCCTCGCCCGCCACAAGCCGCTCGATGTCATGAGGGGCCTGCGCGCCGGTGGCGATGGACATATTCGATTTCGCCTACTAATTACGCGGCCATGTCCGTTCCTGCCGCCGCCGACACCACCCCCATCGAAAACCGCGATCAGCTCGTCGCCTATCTCGAGGCGGGAGCGAAGCCGCGTTCGCAATGGCGCGTCGGCACCGAGCACGAGAAGTTCGCGTTCGACCTGAAGACGCTGAGGCGCCTGCCCTACGAGGGCCCCCACGGCATCAAGGCGCTGCTCCAGGGCTTCTTCCGCTTCGGCTGGGAGCCGATCAAGGAAGGCGAGACGCTCATCGGCGCGATCAAGGGCAAGGCCGCGATCAGCCTCGAGCCGGGCGGCCAGCTCGAGCTTTCGGGCGCGCCGCTCGAAACCATCCATCAGACCTGCGACGAAGTGCATACGCACCTCGCCGAGGCCAAGGCGATCTGCAACGAGATCGGCGCCGGGCTCTTGGGCCTCGGCTTCGATCCCAAATGGCGGCGCGAAGACGTGCCGTGGATGCCGAAGGGCCGCTACAAGATCATGCGCGAATACATGCCGAAGCGCGGGAAGCTCGGCCACGACATGATGCTGCGCACCTGCACCGTGCAGGTGAATCTCGATTTCTCGTCCGAAGCCGACATGGTGAAGAAGCTGCGCGTCGCCCTCGCGCTGCAGCCGGTGGCCTCGGCCTTGTTCGCCAACTCGCCGTTCACCGAAGGCAAGCCCAACGGGTACCTCTCCTATCGCCAGCACATCTGGACCGATGTCGACCCCGACCGCGCCGGCCTCATCCCGTTCGCGTTCGAGGATGGCATGGGCTTCGAGCGCTATGTCGACTACGCGCTCGATGTGCCGATGTACTTCGTCTACCGCGGCGGGAAATACGTCGACGTCTCCGGTCAATCGTTCCGCGCGTTCATGGAGGGGCGGCTGCACAACCTCGCCGGCGTGCGCCCCAGCCTCTCGGATTGGGCCGATCACCTGACCACACTGTTCCCCGAGGCGCGGCTCAAGAAGTACCTCGAGATGCGCGGCGCCGACGGTGGGCGCTGGAGGAGCCTTTGTTCGCTGCCGGCGCTCTGGGTCGGCCTGCTCTACGACCAGTCGGCGCTCGACGCCGCCTGGGACATGGTCAAGGACTGGACCGCCGCCGAGCGCGACGCGCTCCACAAGGCGGTGCCGAAGCAGGGCTTCAAGGCGACGTTCCGCAACGAGACTACGCGCGACCTGGCGCTCCGCGTGCTCGCGCTGGCGCGCGAGGGCTTGAAGAGCCGCGCCAGGAACGACCGCATCGGCCAGGACGAGACCGCGTTCTTGAACGACATCCAGACCGCGGCCGAGAAGAATTTCACGTTCGCCGAGGAACTACTTGAGGCCTACCACACGCGCTGGAAGGGCGAGATCGATCCCATCTTCGTCGAGCGCGCGTTCTGATCCGCCGTTTGCCCCGCTCGCGACGGCACCGTTCCCCTCGTTGAGATGACTCGGCTGAGCCAGGTTGGCGCGCGAACGCGCGCTGCGCAGAGAGAGGGCACGCGCAGGTCGGCCTTTCGCTGCGCACGTGTTTTCACATACCCGCGCCTCATTCGATTGCGATAATCTCCCGCCCATGCCGGAAGCACCGGTCCCTGTTGCCGAAAACATTCCCGCGCCGCGCGCGCCGCCGGCGCGCCGGCGCATTTCCGTGGTGTGGGCGCTGGTCGCGAATTTCGGCGGCCTGCTCGTCGTCGCGATGCTGGCGGTGTTCGGCTTCTCGTTCTGGAGCGCCAGCGGCAACACGATCGAATTGCTGCGCGACCGTGCCGAGGGCACGGTCGAGCAGCTTCAGCGGCGCCTGAAGGACCACCTCGATGCGCCCTCGGCGCAGCTGAAGCTCATGGCCGGCGAGATCGCCTCCGGCCGCATCGCGCCCGAGCGCACGCAGGAGTTCGACGCGTTCATGCTCGGCGGCATCTCCGGCATGCCGCAGCTGCGAGTCCTCACCTTCATCCGCCCCGATCTGAAATCGCGCGGCGCGCAACGCCGCAACGACGGGATCGCGCTGGCCGAAGCCGATCTACAGCTCCAACCCAATGTCGCCAGCGTCGCGCGCCAGGCCTGGGCGCGCCAGGAGATCGGCTGGACGCCGCCAGTGTTCAACCCGCTGATCCGCCAAACCGTCATCGCCTGCGCGCAGCCCGTGATCCGCGATGGCCAGGTGATCGGCGTGCTCGTGGCCGTAATCAGCATCGAAGAGCTGTCGAACTACGTCGCCCGCATCGGCCGCGAGTCGAACGCCACAGCCTTCATCCTCTACGGCCGCGACCATGTGCTCGCGCATGCCCGGATGCTGGCGGACGGCGTGAAAACCACGGCCGAAGAGCCGCTGCCCGCGCTCGCGCGCTTCGGCGACCCGGTTTTGGCCGCGCTCTGGGACGACCGCTACAATGCGGGCCGCATGTTCGTGGCGCGCCCGCCGATCGAGAACCGCACGATCTACATCGGCGGCGAGAACTATCCGTTCTTCTATGCCGAGCTCGCCGGCTACAGCGACAAGCCGCTCTTGGTCGGCGCCTACACGCGGGCGAGCGACTTCAGCGACATCATCAATCGCCTGATCCTCGCGCTCGTCGCCGGCGCCGCGGCCGTCCTCGGCGCAATCATGATGGCGGTGCTGATCGGGCGGCGCCTCGCGCGCCCGGTCGTGCGCATCTCCGAGGCAGCGACTCTCGTCGGCGACCTTCGCGTCTCCGAGGTGCAGCCGCTGCCCAGGAGCCGCATCCGCGAGATCGACGAGCAGGCGCGCGCCTTCAATTCGATGACGCGCGCGCTGCGCTGGTTCGAGACCTATGTGCCAAAGCCGCTTGCCCGCCATCTCTTGAAGAGCGGCGACACGCGCGAGGTCGAGTCGGAGCAGCGGCACCTGACCGTGATGTTCACCGACATCGCCGGTTTTTCGACTTCGTCGCAGGCGCAGGACGCCGCGGCGGTGGCCGCCTATCTCAACCAGCATTTCGGCCTCGTCAATGCGTGCATCGAAGAGGAAGGCGGCATCGTCGACAAATACATCGGCGATTCGGTTATGGCGTTCTGGGGCGCGCCCGAAAGGATGAAGAACCGCGCCGAGCGCGCGTGCCGCGCCGCCCTCGCGATCCGCGAGGCCATCGTCCGCGACAACGCCGAGCGCCGCGCGCGCGGCCTGCCCGAGACGCGGATGCGCATCGGCATCCATTCGGGCGACGCCACGGTCGGCAACATCGGCTCCTCGAGCCGCGTCAACTACACGATCATCGGCGACATGGTGAATGTGGGCCAGCGCATCGAGCAGCTCGGCAAGGTGCTGGTCAAGGATCAGACGGTCGCGATCCTGCTGAGCGAAAGCACGCGCGCCGATCTCGGCCCCGAATTCGCGCCGCGCTCGCTCGGCCGCCACAAGCTCAGAGGCCGCGAAGGCGAAGTCGAGATCTTCGCGCTGTAGGACGCTTGCCAAGTGGCGAGCTTCGGCAGAATTCGCCAGGGGCGAATTCTGCAAGAGCAAGCTTACGGGCGACCAGCTCCCTTTTTTTTCTTACCTTCTTTTCTCCACCACGATCCAGCTCGCGGTCTGGTCGGCGATGGCATCGTCTTCGCCATCGTCGGCGACGAAGGCGAGGGATTCGGCGACGAAGAAGATGGCGGCGGCGCGGATGTGCGAGCGCGGCTGCCAGATGACGGCGCCGGTCCACTCGGTGCGGCCGCTGTAATCGCCGTCGCCGCGCGGCAGCATGCCGGCGAAGCAGCCGCGCATACGGCCGACGTCGCGGCGGTATTCGGCGCGCGCCTCGGCGGGGAGCGCGTCGATGCGCGTCATGCGGCAGCGATATTCGAG
>JBKOUH010000421.1:0-6767 GCA_046723285.1 Pseudomonadota bacterium | reverse complement strand
GTTCTATCTCGGCGCGGTCAGCCCCGTGGGGGCGCGCGGGCTCATGCAGCTGATGCCGGCGACCGCGCGCCAGACCGCGCAGCGCCTCAAGGTGCGCTACGATCTCGCCAAGCTCACCGCCGACGAGAGCTACAATCTCCGCCTCGGCACCGAATTCCTGGCCGGCCTCGTCGGCCGCTACGGCGGCCTCTACCCGCTCGCGGCCGCCGCCTACAATGGCGGGCCCGGCAACGTCGGCAAATGGATCGCGCGCTACGGCGATCCGCGCGACGGCAAGGTCGATCTCGTCGATTGGATCGAGCAGATCCCGTTCGAGGAGACGCGCAATTACGTTCAGCGTGTTCTGGAAAATCTGACGATCTATCGCCATCGCGCCGGGCAGAAATCCCTGGCGTCACAACCGGGTGCGCTGTGGCGCCCGCTCGACGGCGAGGCATTAAAGTTAGCGCCAGAGGCGCCGCCCGAGCCCTGATTCCTCTTATACCGGCCGACGTTTCGTGTGGCCTCGCGCGCCCGGCGCGGCTAGCATGCCCTTTGGGCACCCAGCCGAAGCAAGGGACGGCGTGGTGGGAGAACAGCATCGTATCGACAAGAGCGGCCTGGCCGCGGCGTTGGCATTCGGCGCTGCGCTGCTGTCGCACGCGGCCGCGGCAGAGACCAAGGCCTACACTCCGGCCGACGCGGCCGTGGTGGCGAACGCGCTGCGGTTGCTCGGCGGCGGCAATACGGCGGGCGCGCTCGCGCTGCGCGCGCAGGCGCAGGACCCCGCCGCCAAGAAGCTTATCGCCTGGTACGCATACTCGCGCCGCGACGGGCACGGCGAATTCGCCGAGATCGTGACCTTCGCGCGGGAAAATCCACAGTGGCCCGCGCCGGAGCAGATCGCGCGCGCGGCCGACCGCTCGATCACGCCGAAGACGCCGGCCGATCTGCTGCTCGCCTGGTACGCGGAGCGCCTGCCCGAGACCGGCGACGGCGTGATGAACGCCTACGCCGCGTTGAAGGCGCAAGGGAAGGTCAAGGAGGCGGTGGACCTGCTGCGCCGCTCCTGGGCACGCATCCGACTCACCGACGCCGAGGAAGCGGAGATCCTGAAGCGCCATGGCGAGGAGCTGCGCTCCGAGGATCACGCCGATCGGATCGGGCACTTGGCTTCGCTCGGCCAGAAGCGGCTCGCGCAGAACCTTCTCGCCAAGGTGAAGCTCGAGAAGGAGCACCGCGCCGCCGTCGAGGCGCGCATGAAGCTCCGCGACGACGCGCTGCGCTGGAAGCCCGCCGTGGTCGAAGCCGCACTGGCCGAAGTGCCCGCGGCGGAGAAGCAGAAGGAAGGCTTCCAATACGACCTGATGCGCTGGCACCGCCGCGGCAATCGCCCGGCCGAGGCGCTCGCCGTGGCCGCCGCTCTGCCCGCCAAGCTCGACGACCCCGAGCATTGGTGGAAGGAATTCGACATCCTGATCCGCGAGGCGATCGCGCGGCGCCAATACGACGCGGCCTATAGCCTCGCCCGCAACCACCGCCAGCGCCGCGGCGAAAGCGACGCTGGCGCTTATGCTGAGGCCGAGTTCCTCGCCGGCTACATCGCGTTCCGGCTCTTGAATCGCCCGGACGCGGGCGAAACGCATTTCGCCGCCGCGGCCAAGGAGCGTCATGCCGGCTGGGAAAGCGCGCAGCTCGACTATTGGCGCGGGCGCGTTGCCGAAGCGCGCGGCGACAAGGCCAAGGCGCAAGAGTTCCTCGCCCGCGCCGCCGCCTATGCCTCGACCTTTCACGGCCAGCTCGCCGCCGCGCGGCTCGGACAGAAAGACTTGAAGCTCGATACGGCGAGCGCCGGCGTGCCCGACGCAAAATTCTGGGGCGACGAGCTGGTGCGTGCGGCGCATCTGCTCCGCGCGGCCGGCGACGCGCGCGGCGCGCGCACGTTCGCGATGCGCGCGGCGTGGAACGCTGGCGGCTGGTCGCTGGCGCAGCACGCCTATATCGCGAAATTCGCGCAGGACCTGACCGCGCCCGACTATCGCGCGCCCACCGCGGTGCGCTTTGCCAAGCTCGCCGGGCGCGACGGCGCCGCCGTTACGAGCTACGGCTTTCCGACGCTCGACCTGCCCGAGGCCAATGCGATCGAGCCGGCGCTGGTCTTTTCGGTGATCCGGCAAGAAAGCGAGTTCCTGCCCGCCGCCAAGAGCCATGCCGGCGCGCGCGGCCTGATGCAGCTGATGCCGGTCACGGCCAAGACCGAAGCGCACGAAGCGCTGGTGCCGTTCGTGCTGAACCGCTTGACCGCCGACCCGGTCTACAATCTCCGCCTCGGCACGCAGCACCTGCAGCGCCTGCGCGACTTCTACCAAGGCGCCTATCCGCTGATGATCGCGGCCTACAACGCTGGCTCGGGCCGCGTCGACCGCTGGCTCGCGCAATACGGCGATCCCCGCAAGGGCAAGGTCGAATGGGCCGATTGGATCGAGATGATCCCGTTCGAGGAGACGCGGCTCTACACCAAGCTCGTGCTCGAGAACCACGCGGTCTATCGCGTGCGCCTCGGCGACAAGGTCGATCTCGCGCACCTCACCGATACGTGGCAAGCGCCGCCGCCCGACGCCGCGGCGTGCAACACGCAGCTCGTCAAGGAAGACAGCGACCTCCTCGCCTTTGCGCCGCTCGGCGCCGACAACGGCATCGAACTCACCAACGACCCCGGCAAGTTCAACAAGGGCACCGAAGGCCGCAAGAAGCCCGACGAGATCCCGGTCGTGCACAAGGACAAGCCCGACAACCGCACTGCTGGCCCCGCCTGCTGAGCGGCACGCGCCTAATTCAGCTGTCATATTCATGTCGTCCCCGCGCAAGCGGGGACCCATCTCTCTGACGGTCGATGCGTGCAGCGAAGCCAAGCGTTTTGAGCATTCCGCATCGGCGCGGTGCCGGGCATGGGCGCGGGTGTCATGCGTTGGCATGGGTCCCCGCGCTTGAGAGTCCGGTAACGCGCCCGAGACCTTCGCCGCGACGGCACGCTGGTCTATAACCGCGCCAGCAAACGGAGCTCGCATTGCCCGCGCTCAGCAATATCGCCGCCTGCGTCTTCGACGCCTACGGCACCCTCTATGATTTCAACTCCGCCGCCGCGCGCTGCCGCGACCGGCTCGGCGGCAAGGCGGACGAGCTCTCGGCGCTATGGCGCACGAAACAGATTCAATACACGTGGCTCCGCAGCCTGATGGGCGCCTACGCGCCGTTCTGGCAGGTGACCGGCGAGGCGCTCGATTTCGCATTGGAGGCGCTCCGGCTTTCCGGCAAGGATCTCCGCGACGATCTCATGGCTTGCTACAAGAACATCGACGCCTTCCCCGACGTCACGGACGTGCTCGCGCGCTTGAAGGAAAAGGGGATGCGGCTCGCGATCCTCTCCAACGGCTCGCCCGACATGCTCGCGGCCGCGGCGAAGCACGCGAAGCTCGTCGGCATGCTTGAAGTCTCGCTCTCGGTCGACACGGTCAAGATCTACAAGCCCGACCGTCGCGTCTATCAGCTCGCTTGCGATCATTTCGGCGTGGCACCCGCGCGGATCGCGTTCGTTTCCTCCAACGGCTGGGACGCGCATGGGGCGCAGCATTTTGGCTTTCCGACGGTGTGGCTGAATCGCACCGGCCAGGCCAAGGAGCGCCTGCCCGCGGCGCCCGCGCGCGAAACCAAGACGCTCGCCGACCTCCCCGCCCTCCTCGGGCTCTGATCCGGAGCGCCCCATGGCCGCCCTCGCCCCCAGCAACATCCCGCTTCCCTCGTTCGACGACGTTATCGACGCCGCGCGGCGCCTCGCCGGACGCGCTGCGGTGACGCCGCTGTTGAACGCGCCGCTGCTCGACGCGGAACTGGGCGGCACGCTCTACGTAAAGCCCGAGCCGCTCCAGAAGACCGGCAGCTTCAAGTTCCGCGGCGCCTACAACCGCATCTCGCGGCTTTCGCCCGAGGAGAAGAAAGCCGGCGTCATCGCCTATTCCTCCGGCAATCACGCGCAGGGCGTCGCGGCCGCCGCGCGCGAGGTCGGCTGCCCGGCGACGGTCGTGATGCCGAAGGACGCGCCGCCCTTGAAGATCGCGCGCACCAAGGCGTTCGGCGCCGAGGTCGTGCTCTACGACCGCTGGAAGGATTCGCGCGAGAAGATCACCGAGGCGCTGCAGCGCGAGAAGAAGTGCGTGCTGGTGAAGCCGTTCGACGATTGCTACGTGATCGCCGGCCAGGGCACGGTGGGCAACGAGATCGCCGATCAATGCGCGGCGCTGGGTGTCACCCCCGACGCGGTGCTGGTGCCGGTCGGCGGCGGCGGCCTCATCTCGGGCAGCGCCTTGGCGCTGCGCGCGAAGCTCCCCAAGACCGACGTCTTCGCCGCCGAGCCCGAGAATTACGACGACACCGCGCGCTCGCTCGTCGCCGGCGAGCGCGTGGCGGTCGACGCCAAGACGCCGTCGATCTGCGACGCGCTGATGTCGCCGACGCCGGGCGAGATCACCTTCGCGCTCAACCGGCGCCTGCTCGCCGGCGGCTTCGTCGTGACCGAGGCCGAGGTGCGCCGCGCGATGGCCGCGGCGTTCGTGCATTTCAAGCTGGTGGTGGAGCCGGGCGGCGCGGTGGCTCTTGCCGCGATACTCTCGGGCCGCTACGCGCTGCGCGGCAAGACGGCGGTGGTCGTGTGCTCGGGCGGCAACGCCGATCCCAAGCTGTTTGCCGAGATCATCCGCGAAGCGGCGTAACTTTCTTTGGGACCGCGCGCCTCCAGGCGCGCGGTCCCACAGAATCGTTGCGCCGCCGGCGAGACCCACCGGCGGCGCATCACTTCGTATCGACCGGATCCTTCCCCCTCGCTTCGCTCAGGGTCAGGATGACGGTCTGAGGTCAGACCTTCACCTTCTCCGCCGGATTGGTGAGCAAGAGCTCGCTCGGCTTGTGAGTGCCGCCGTTGGCGCCCTTGGACGCCGTGGCGCCGCCGCCGGGGCGGCGGCAGGTGCCTTCAAACACGGCGCCGGCCTCGATGCTGATGCTCTCTTGCGTCACGTCGCTCGCGACCTTGGCGGTGCGCGTCAGCACCACGGCGCGGGCGCGGATCTCGCCGTTGACGGCGCCGCTGATCATGGCCTCGTCGGCGATGATCTTGCCGACGACGGTGCCGGTGGCGCCGACCGTGATGTTGCGGCCCTGCACGTCGCCTTCGACGCGGCCATCGACCTGCACGTCGCCGTCCGAAAACAAATTGCCGGCGATGTGCAGGCCCTCGCTCACGATCGAAGGCATGCTGGTCTTGGACATCCGCGGCTTCGGCGCGGGAATATCGACCGTCTTGGCGGGAAGATCTGCGGGCATGGATTCGATCGCTTTCTGCCTATCTCTTGAGAACATAACGGCCTGCTGTGAGGAAGTTGGTGGGATCGACCGCCTTGCCGTCGATCAGGATCTCATAATGCAGATGCGGGCCGGAGCTGCGGCCTGTGGACCCCACCAGGCCGATCTTGGTGCCGACCTCCACCTTCTGGCCCTTCTCGGCCAGGATTTGCTGCATGTGGCCGTAGCGCGTGCGTACGCCCATGCCGTGATCGACCTCGACCATCCAGCCGTAGCCGCCGGCCCAGCCGGTGAAGGCGACGGTGCCGGGGCCCGTGGCGTGGATCGGGGTCCCGTAAGCCTGCGCCATGTCGATGCCGTTATGGGCCGCCCAGCGCCCGGTGAACGGATCGCGCCTGCCGCCGAAGCCGCTGGTAACGCGATATTCGGGCAGCGGCGCCACGAGCGGCAGGTTCTTCACCGCCGACTGCAATCCCTGCCAGCGCTCGAGGCGCCGGCGCAGATCGGTGACGCGCTCGTTGAGCGTCTCGTCGTCGGTGTACTTCACCTCGACCGAGGGGCCGCCGCGGCCCTTGGTGCCGATCATGCGGTCGATGTCGAGGCCGGTCATCGCGACGACGCGCTCGAGATCGGCGACGCCCTTCTTCGAGCGGTCGAACAGGTTCTCGACCAGGCGCTCCTGCGAGGCGCGCATCGCGGTGAGTTCGTCCTCGAGCGCGCGCACGCGCCCGGCAAGCGCGTCGCGGTCGCGGCGGAGGCCCTTTTCTTCCTCGGCCTTGGCCTCGGCGCGCTGGCGCATGCGCGTGTTGGCGCCGCGCAGCGACGACACCTCGTCGTCGAGCGTGCGGATGCGCGCGGAGAACGCGTCGCGCTCCTTCTTGAAGAACTTGCCCTGCTCGATGTCGGCGAGGAGCTTCTCGTTGGTGGCGCGCGAGGCGGCGAGCTGTTCGCCCATCTCGCGGAGCTGCGCCGTCAGCTTGTCGCGGTCGACCCGGAGGCGGGTCTGCTCGCCCAACGACACCTCGACCTCGCGGGCGAGGCCCTTAAGCTCGGATTCGAGCTTGGAGCTCTTGGAATTCAGATCCTGCCAACTCTGCGACAGCGCCTTGAAGGCCGCCATCGACTCCTCGAGGCGCTGGCGCTCGGCCGGCGACAGGGACGCGCCCGATCCGGGCTTCGGCCATTCCTCGGCGCGGCCGGCCACCTTCAGCAGCTCGGCGCGGCTCTTGGCGATGTTTTCCGTGAGGTCGCGGAAGCGCGAATTGAAGCGAAGCACCTCGCCCATGAGTTCGCGCTCGCTCTTGCGCGCCATGGCGAGTTCGCGGTTCTTCTCCTGAAGAACCCCGTCGAAGCTGACGAAATAGAAGGTCGCGAAGATCGACCAGGAAACCGCTGCAGCGAATATCGTGCACAGGCCAAATTGCGCACGGCTCGAG
>JBKOUH010000171.1:0-1867 GCA_046723285.1 Pseudomonadota bacterium | reverse complement strand
GGCCGAAGATGAGGCCGAGCACGCCGTCGACGAAGCCGAAGGTGCCGCTCGGCAGGCGCCGCGTGAGCGCGTGGGTGATCAGGCCGCAGATCACCAGCACGACGAGGAAGATCACGATGCCGCTGCCGATGTCGGCGATGGTCTTCGATTTGACGAGCTGCAGTGCGATCGGGCTGACATGCGGCAGCGCGATGAAGGTGACGATGGCGGCGATGATCCAGCCGGCGAGCGAGAGCAGCTCTTTGACGAAGCCACGGGCCATCGCGAGGAGGCCGGAGAGCGCCAGCACGCCGATGACGGCGAAATCGAACCAGTTCATCGCGCGCCTTTGACTGGCGTGGGGCGGGCGGGGCGGCGTGCCCGGTCCGATTGACCGGCACTATCCGTCTCGAACAGGGCGACGAGGTCGCCGAGATGCGAAATCTCGCGCCGGGCGATCTCGGTTTCGCCGCGCTCTCCGCGCTGGCGCCGGCGCGGCATGACGGCCGCGCCGAAGCCGAGCTTGGCGGCCTCCTTGAGACGGCTTTCCATCTGGCTCACAGGGCGCACCTCTCCGGATAGTCCGATTTCGCCGAAGATAACCGTCTGGCCCGGAACCGGGCAATCGTTGAGGCTCGATAGCAGTGCCGCGGCCACGGCCAGGTCGGCGGCGGGCTCCTGGACTTTGAGGCCGCCGGCCACGTTGAGATACACGTCGCGGCCCGCGAGCGGAACGCCGCAGCGTGCCTCCAGCACGGCTAAGACCATGTGAAGGCGCGCGGCGTCCCAGCCGATGACGGCGCGGCGCGGCGTGCCGAACGCGGTCGGCGCCACCAGGGCCTGGATCTCGACCAGCAGCGGGCGGGTGCCCTCCATCCCGGCGAATACGGCCGCGCCGCTGACCGCGTTCCCCTCGCGGTCGCCGAGGAACAGGGCCGAGGGATTGCTGACCTCGACGAGGCCGCGATCGGTCATCTCGAACACGCCGATCTCGTCGGTGGGGCCGAAGCGGTTCTTGACCGCGCGCAGGATGCGGAAATGGTGGCCGCGCTCGCCCTCGAAATAGAGCACCGTGTCGACCATGTGCTCGAGCACGCGCGGGCCGGCGATGGTGCCTTCCTTGGTCACGTGCCCGACCAGCATCAGCGCGGTGCCGCGCCGCTTGGCGACGCGGATCAGCTCCTGCGCCGCCGCGCGCACCTGCGCCACCGTGCCCGGCGCCGAATCGAGCGTGTCGACGAACATGGTCTGGATCGAATCGATCACGGCGGCGAGCGGCGCATCGGGGAGATCGAGGCTGGCGACGATGTCGCGAACCGCGGTGGCGGCCGCGAGCTGCACCGGCGCCTCGGCGAGGCCCATGCGGCGCGCGCGCATCCTCACCTGGTCGACGGCTTCCTCGCCCGAGACGTAGACGCACGAACCCTGCTGCGAGAGCGCCGCAGCCACCTGCAACAGCAAGGTGGATTTGCCGATGCCGGGATCGCCGCCGACCAAAGTCGCCGAGCCGGGCACGAGCCCGCCGCCGGCGACGCGGTCGAACTCGCCGATGCCGGAGACGAAGCGCTTCTCGTCCGTGGGCGAGCCCGATAGCGCCACGAAATCGATCTTGCGCCCGCCGCCGGCGACGCTCTTCGGCAGCGCCTCGCCGACGGCCTCCTCGACGATCGAGTTCCAGGCGCCGCACTCGTCGCACTTGCCCGACCATTTGCGGTGCACGGCGCCGCAAGTCTGGCAGACGAAGCGCGAGGTAGGCGGCTTGGCCATGCCCGGGCGCCGCCTATTTCTTGAAGACCGAAGCGAAGAATTCGGCGGTCGCGTCGAGCAGCGGCTCGACCTGGCCGCCGCGCCGTTCGTTGGCGCCAAAGAAATGGTCGACGCCCTCGAA
>JBKOUH010000436.1:0-4837 GCA_046723285.1 Pseudomonadota bacterium | reverse complement strand
ATGAGCGAGAGATTGTGCTGGCGCTTCAGGCGCCGCGCGCGCGTCCGCAGCTGCGAGATGGTGAGGCCCGCCGTGTCGTCGATGAAGAGGGGGATGTGCGAGAGCTGATGCGTGACGTCGACGAGCCGCGTGTAGTCGTCGGTCGAGATCTTGCCGGTGCGGATCTCGTGCGAGCCGATGCCGGTCTGCTCGGCGATGAGGCGCGTCGCCAGCTGCTCGGCCGACATTTCGAGCGAGAAGATGCCGACGACGGCGCCGTCGGCGACATAGCGCTCGCCGCGGTCGTTCGTCTCCTCGCGGTAGCGGCTCGCGGCGTTGAACGCGATGTTTGTGGCGAGCGCCGATTTTCCCATGCCGGGGCGGCCGGCGATGATCAGGAGGTCGGAGGGGTGGAGGCCGCCCAGGAGCTTGTCGAGATCGTCGAGGTGCGTGGCGACGCCGCCCAGATTGCCGTCGCGCTTCAGCGCGGCCTCGGCCATGGCGAGCGCTTCCTTCAAGGCGGCGTTGAAGCCCTTGAAGTCGCTCTGATAGGCGCCCTCGGTGGCGAGCGTATAGAGCGCCTGCTCGGCGATCTCGATCTGCTGCTGCGCGGTCGTGTCGAGCTCGATCTCGTAGGCGCGGTTGACGACGTCCTCGCCGATGCCGATGAGGTCGCGGCGGAGCGCGCGGTCGTGCACGGTGCGGCCGTAGTCCTCGGCGTTGATGACCGAGACGACCGAGGCGGCGAGGCGCGCGAGATAGGAGGGGCCGCCGATCTCGTCGAGCGAGCCGTCGGATTCGAAGAAGCCTTTGAGCGTCACCGCGTCGGCGATCTGGCCGGCGTCGACGAGCTTCCTTATCGCCTCGAAGATGCGCGCGTGGCGCTTGTCGGCGAAATGCTCGGGCGCGAGGAACTCCGCCACCTTCTCGTAGGCGCGGTTGTTGGTGAGGATGGCGCCCAGGAGCGCCATCTCGGCCTCGAAATTGTGGGGCGGCACGCGATAGAGCGCGCGCTGTTCGCCGGCGGGTGCGGAGCCTTCCATGTGCCGTCCTCTTCTTGCGGCAGACTAGGCGCGCTCGCGCGCGTCTTCATCCGCCGATTTCTTGTTTTTGCTCCGTCCCGAACTCAGGCGTTTCTTATCGACAGCGTTATCAACGAAAACTGTGGAAATCTGACGGCGGCTCCATACCACATCATTCCGCGCGCGCGCTCAAGTCACTCCGCTCGCGTCGCGGCGTGAGGTCCGGGCACAGCACGAGCTTGCCCTCGAGGCCGCCTGCCTCGAGACGGCGGTGCGCCTCGGCGACCTCATCGAACGAGATCCGCTCGGCGACGCGCGGCTGGATGGCGCGCGTTTCCAGCAGCCCGAAGAGCCGCTCCAGGTCCTTCTGGAACCAGGCCGGATGCCGCGCCCGCATCACGTTGATCGAGTAGACGCGCACACGCTTGCCGCCGGGCAGCCAGCTCAGCAGTCGGCGCCACAGATACACGCGCGCGATCCACATCAGGATGGTGAGCAGGCGGCGCTGCGCCTGCACGCCGGCCGTGTAGCCGTATGCGCAAAGCAGGCCGCCGCGCCTGAGCGCCGCGAACGAGCGGCGATAACCGTCCTCGCCGATGCCGTCGAAGACGACGTCGAACCCGCCCGGAAGGATGCGCGTGAAGTCTTCGCGTTGGTAGTCGATCGGCGTAGCGCCGAGCGCGCGGACCAGCCCCGCATGTTCGCCGCGCGCGGTGCCCCAGAGCGCGAGGCCGGCCATCCGGCCGAGCACGAGCAATGCCTGGCCGACCGCGCCGGCGGCGCCATGCACGAGCACGCGTTGCCCCTGCTGGACGCGGGCCGCGCGGTGCAGGAGTTGGTACGCGGTTGTCCAGCTCAGGATCAGCGCCGCCGCCTCCGCCGCGTCGACGCCCGCCGGCACGCGCGCGAGGTCGCCGGTGCGAAGCGTGCGATAGGCGGCGTTCGAGCCGAGCACAGTCATGTCGGCGACCCGGTCGCCAAGCCGGAAGTTGCTCACGCCCTCGCCGAGTTGATCGATTTCGCCGACGACGTCGTAGCCCATCACGAAGGGCGGCCGGCGCCGCATCGTCTGCGGATAGAGACGCCGCCGGATCACGACGTCGGTGTACTCGAGACCAGAGGCGAGCACGCGGACCCGCACCTCGCCGCGCCCAGCCACCGGCAGCGGAGCGTCGGCCACCTCCAGCCCATCGGGATCGCCGAAGCGCCTGACCTGGACAACCCGGTTGCGCGGCTCGCTCATGGGCGAACTCCTGGCAGCGCATGATCTCGCGCAGGAGCCGGAAAAGCCACGGATACGGTGACGCGGGCCGCGAGCCGTCGAATTGAACCCCATCACCGCGCAATAGAGAGCCTTACCCCGCTTACGGGGGAAGGTTGGATTGGGGGTGGCGCCGCGAGAAAACGCCCGCCGCTGTGCCGGCTCAGAGACCGCCATGTGGCTTCCCCCGCAAGCGGGGAAGGACGCATTCGATTTGCGCCGCGCGCGGGTGCGGCGGTTCGGGCGGCAAGGGGCGTTCACGCCGCCATGTGCGCGCGTTCCCAGTCGAGCATGTAGTCGCGCGTGAGCGGCACGGCGTCCTGGTGCTTCGCGAGCTGAATCTGGAACACCATCTGGTCGAGCCGGCGGAACGAGACTTCGCAGCCGGCGAGATAGAACTCCCACATGCGGCAGAAGCGCTCGTCGTAGAGGCGCGCCACCTCGGCGCGATTCGCCTGGAAGCGCCGGCGCCATTCCTTGAGCGTGTCCGCGTAATGGAGGCGCAGGATCTCGATGTCGGTGATCCAGAGCCCTTCCTGCTCGATCGCGGCGACGGCCTCGGAGAGCGCGGGCGTGTAGCCGCCGGGGAAGATGTATTTCCGCAGCCACGGGTTCGTCGTGCCGGGCGGCGACATGCGGCCGATCGAGTGCAGCACCGCGACGCCGTCGTCTTTCAGCAGATCCTTCACCTTGCGGAAGAAGGCGCGGTAGTGGCGGGCGCCGACATGCTCGAACATGCCGACCGAGACCACGCGGTCGTAGCGGCCGGTCTCCTCGCGGTAGTCGCGGAGATGGAAGCGCGCGCGCTCGCCGAGCCCTTCGGCCCGGGCACGCTCGTTCGAGACCTTGTGCTGCTCGCTCGAGAGCGTGATGCCGGTAACGTCGGCCTGGCCGGCGCGGGCGAGATAAAGCCCGAGCCCGCCCCAGCCCGAGCCGATGTCGAGGACCTTGGCGCCCGGCGTCAGCAGCAGCTTCGAGGCGAGATGGCGCTTCTTGTCGTGCTGCGCCTCGTCGAGCGTCTTGTTGTTGTTGGTGAAGTAGGCGCAGGAATATTGGCGGTCCTTGTCGAGGAAGAGGTCGTAGAGCCGCCCCGAAAGATCGTAGTGGTGGGCGACGTTGCGCCGGGCGCGGCCGACGCTGTTGCTCTGCTGGCTGTGGCGCGTCCACATGCCGACGCGGCCCAAGGCGCGGGCCAGCGGCATGTTCTCGTAGCGCGCGAGATTGAGGGCAAGGAGATCGAGGAGGTCGTAGATGTCGCCGTCTTCGACCGTGAGCTTGCCGTCCATGTAGGACTCGCCGAAGGCGAGCTTCGGCTTCAGCGCGAGGCGCCGCGCCGTCGCGCGGTCGTGCAGGCGCATGGTGACGCGCGGGCCGCCATTCAGGCCAAATTCCTGGGCCCGCCCGTCGGCATCGACAAGTTTCAGCCGGCCGGTCCGAACGATCGTGTTGAGCAGCCGCGCGAGCAGCATCGTCTCCAACCCTCTGCTTCCCGGTGCGCCTTCTGAAGAAGGTCGCGGTTCCGGGAAATCTAGGCGCAGAAGGATAAAACGACAACGCCGGGCTTTTGGCCCGGCGCTGCAAAGATTTAGGGGCTGCCGAAGGGGTTATTTGCCCTTCTTCTTCTCTTTCTTGCCCGCAGCCTTGGCCTTGCCGCCCTCTTCGGGCTCGGCGGGCGCCGCCTCGGCCTTCGCCGCGGCCTTCTTGCTCTTGGCAGGCTCCTCGCCTTCAGGCTCGGCCTTGGCCGCCTTGCCCTTGGCCGGCTTCGCCTCCGCCTCGGCCGCCGGGGCAGGGGCGGGCTCGGCCGTGAACGCCTTGGCGGCGGCGGCGGCCGCGACTTCGGCCGCCTCGGCCTCGGTCTTGAGCACGACCGGGCTCTCGCCGCGGTCGAAGCGCTCGGCCTGGAGCTTGGCCTCGTCTTCCGACTGGCCCACGTTGACGTGCACGTTGACGCTCACCTCGGGGTGCAGCACCACGCGCACGGTGTGGATGCCGATCATCTTGATCGGGCGGTCGATGACGACCTGGCGCTTCTCGACTTTGTAGCCGCCGGCCGTCAGGCCATCCGAGATGTCGCGCGCGCCGACCGAGCCGTAGAGCTGGCCGGACTCGCCCGCCTGGCGCACGATGACGATGCGCGCCTTGTCCATTTTGCCGGCGACCGCTTCCGCCTCGCCCTTCTTGGTGAGGTTGTCGGCCTCGAGCTGGGCGCGGCGGCTCTCGAAATAGGTGACGTTCTCCTTGGTCGCGCGCAGCGCCTTCTTCTCGGGGAGAAGGAAGTTGCGGGCATAGCCCTGCTTCACCTTCACCACGTCGCCCATCTGGCCGAGGTTCTCGACGCGCTCCAACAGGATCACTTGCAACTGTGCCATTGCGCGTCTCCTACTTCAGCACATAGGGAAGAAGCGCCAAGTAGCGCGCGCGCTTGATCGCCTGGGCGAGGGCGCGCTGCTTCTTGGCGGAAACCGCCGTGATGCGGCTCGGCACGATCTTGCCGCGCTCCGAGACGAAGCGCTGCAGGAGCTTCACGTCCTTGAAGTCGATCTTGGGCGCGTCCTTGCGCGAAAACGGGCAGCTC
>JBKOUH010000148.1:0-2729 GCA_046723285.1 Pseudomonadota bacterium | reverse complement strand
TGACCAGCTCGTCGCCGGGTACGGGCACGTTCGGCTCGGTCAGGACCAGGCGCGCCTCGGCGACGCGCCAGCGTTCGAGCCAAGACCGCTTCAGGAAGATGTGGTCGATGCGCTGCGGGCGCTGGTGCCCGTGCGGCCCGCGCCGATTGAGCGGCTGCCGCGAATCCCAGGTGACGGCGCTCGCGGCCGCAGCTTCGCCGACGCCTTCGGCGAAGAGGTCGGCGTAGCCGCGCGCGACGACCTGGCGGTAATTGGTCATCGACACCGGCGGACCCGCGTTGAGATCGCCGATCAGGATCGTGGGCGTGTCCGGCGCGCTCTCGCCGTGGTCGAGGATGGCATCGACCTGTCGCGCGCGGATCGAGTCGGCGACATCCGATTCGGGATCGTGGCGAGTGCCGCCGGCGGTCGTATGAAACGATAGGAGGCGCATCGAGCCGAACGCGGGAACCTCGTGGACCGTCTCGAAGCAGCCGCGATGCACGAAGGCTTTCTCGTCGCGCGGCGCCGCCTTGAACGGATGGAAGCGCGCGTCCAATACCGGAAATCGCGAGAGCACGAGCAGGCCGCTGTCGAGCTTGTGCAACGGGCGGCGCTGCGGAAACGCGGCATGCGGCCAGCGGTCGGCGAGCGCAAGCATCACCTCGCGTTTGTGTGCGACCTTGTAGATCTCCTGCAGCGCGATGATGTCGGCGCCGACTGTGCGGAGCGCCGCCGGCAAGGCCGCGAGGCGATCGGCGATGAACGGCGCCGGCTCGAGCAAGGTTCGGCCCAAGGCGCTGATGCGCAGCAAGCCGCAATTCAGCGTCAACAGGGACAGCGTGGCCGACACGGGAATCAGGCCCTCTCGGTAACCACCAGGTCGTCGCGGTGGATGAGCTCGTCGCGGCCGCGATAGCCGAGCACGGCTTCGATGTCGGCGCTGCGGCGGCCCTTGATCAGCGCCGCGTCCTCGGCCGAATAAGCCGAAAGCCCGCGCGCGATTTCGTGGCCGCTCTGGTCGCGCACCATGATCGCGTCGCCGCGGCGGAAACGCCCTTCGATCGCGACGACGCCGGCCGGCAACAGGCTCCGGCCGCCGCGCAGCGCTTTCGCGGCGCCCGCGTCGACGGTGACGGCGCCGCCCGAGAGGATCGCCGAGGCGATCCAGCGCTTTCGGGCCGTGCGCGGCTCGGCCGGCGGCAGGAACCACGTGCAGCGCGCGCCGCGGCTCAAGGCGCCGAGCGGATTTTGAATGCGCCCGTCGGCGATCGCCATGCGGCAGCCGGCGCCGAACGCGATCTTGGCCGCTTCGAGCTTGGTGATCATGCCGCCGCGGCTGTCCGCGCTGATGGGGGCACCCGCCATCGCCATGATCTCGGGCGTGATCTCGCGGATCTCGGCGAGATGCTTGGCCGCGGCGTCGGTCTTAGGATTGGCGGTGTAGAGGCCGTCGATGTCGGAGAACAGCACGAGCGTATCGGCGCTCACCATCTGCGCCACGCGCGCGCCGAGCCGGTCGTTGTCGCCGAAGCGGATTTCCTCGGTCGCGACCGTGTCGTTCTCGTTGATCACCGGCACCGCACCCATTTCGAGCAGGGTCAGCAGCGTCGCGCGCGCGTTCAAATGGCGCCGGCGCTCTTCGGTGTCGCTTAAGGTCACCAGCACCTGCGCCGCGGTGATGTCGTGGCGCGCCAGCGATTCCTGATAGGCGTGCGCGAGGCGCACTTGGCCCGCGGCGGCCGCCGCCTGCTTCTCCTCGAGGCGCAGCGCCGTGCCTTCGAGGCCGAGCAGACGCCGTCCCGCCGCGATGGCGCCCGAGGTGACGATCACGACCTCCTGTCCGGCCTTGCGGCAGGCGGCGACGTCGTCGGCGAGCGCGTCGAGCCAATCGCGGCGGATGCGCCCGGTCTTGTCGTCGACGAGCAGCGCCGACCCGATCTTCAAGACGATGCGCTTCGCCGCGGCGATGCGGTAGCCGGCGCGCTCGCTCATGCCGCCTGCTCCTCGCGCCGCCGCTCGGCCTCGCGCGCTTCCTTGATCACGGCATAGAGCGCGGCCAGCACTTCGTCGCGGCCCTGGCCGCTCACGCCGGAAAGGAGATGCACCGGCTTCTTGGCGCTGCGTTTTAGTTTTGCCTGCTTCTCCTTGATTGCGGCGGCGTCGAGCGCGTCGATCTTGTTGAGTGCCAACACTTCGGGCTTTTTGGCGAGGCCGTGGCCATAGGCTTTCAGCTCGCGCCGGATCGTGCGGTAGCTCGCCTGCACGTCGTCCGCCGTGCCGTCGACGAGGTGCAACAACACGCGGCAGCGCTCGACATGGCCGAGGAAGCGGTCGCCGATGCCCCTGCCTTCGTGCGCACCCTCGATGAGGCCCGGAATGTCGGCGAGCACGAACTCGTCGTAGCCGAGCGAAACGACGCCCAACTGCGGGTTCAGCGTCGTGAACGGATAGTCGGCGATCTTGGGCTTGGCGTGCGAGACGATCGAGAGGAAGGTCGATTTCCCGGCATTGGGCAGGCCGACGACGCCGGCATCGGCGATGAGCTTCAGGCGCAGCCAGAGCCAGCGCTCCTCGCCCGGCCAGCCCGGCTCGGCCTTCCTCGGCGCGCGGTTGGTCGAGCTCTTGAACGCGGCGTTGCCGCGCCCGCCGTCGCCGCCTTTGGCGAGCAGCACGCGCTGGCCCGGCTTGGTGAGATCGGCGACCAACGTCTCCTTGTCCTCCTCGAAGATCTGCGTGCCGGCGGGGAC
>JBKOUH010000261.1:0-2008 GCA_046723285.1 Pseudomonadota bacterium | reverse complement strand
CTGATCGTCGGATTCTCCTCCGGCACCATCCCCGCCATCCCCGGGAACCGGCTGCTGCTCGCCAACGCCTCGGCGATCGGCGTCTATTGGAGCCACGAGCGCGATGCGGCGCTCGTCGACGAGACGGTGCACGATCTCTTCGCGCTCTACGCAGCCGGCAAGATTCGCCCGCATGTCGATGCGCGCTTCCGCCTCGAAGACCTGCCGCAGGCGATGGCGGCGCTGCAATCGCGCGCAAGCACCGGGAAGATCGTGCTCCGCGTCGGGGCCACCGCATGAGCGAGGTAGCCGCGCCTTTGCTGCACGGCATCCGCGTGCTCGATCTCTCGCGCGTGATGGCCGGGCCCTATTGCGCCTCGATGCTTGCCGATGCCGGCGCTGAGGTGATCAAGATCGAGATCCCCGGCGTGGGCGAAGACTCGCGCCACATCGGGCCGTTTGCCGAGGGCGCCGGCCGCCGCGAGAGCGCCTATTTCATGATGCTCAACCGCGGCAAGAAGAGCATCACGCTCGATTTGAAATCGCCGCGCGGGCTCGATCTCTTGAAGCGCCTTGCCGCCAAGAGCGACGTGCTGATCGAGAATTTTCGCCCCGGCGCCGCCGACCGGCTCGGCATCGGCTACGCGGCGCTGGCGGCGGTCAATCCGCGCCTCGTCTATGCCAGCATCACCGGCTTTGGGCAGAAGGGCCCGCTCGCGAACCGCCCGGCCTACGATCTCGTCATCCAGGCGATGAGCGGGCTCATGAGCATCACCGGATTTCCGGAGGGGCCGCCCACCGCCGTCGGCGATTCGATCTGCGACGTGACCACGGGCATGTTCGCGGCCTGGGGCATCACGACGGCGCTGGTCGGGCGCGCTCAGAGCGGCCGCGGCCAGCATCTCGACGTGGCGATGCTCGATTCGATGTTCTCGATGCTGCTGACCGTGCTCGCGAAGCGCCTCTATACCGGCGCGAAGCCGAGCCGCGTCGGCAACCGGCACCCGGTCACCTATCCGGTCGATTGCTTTCGCGCCCAGGACGGCCACATGGTCATGGTCGCCATCTCCGATGCCGCGTTCGCGCGCCTGATGCAGGCGATCGGCCGGCCGGAATTGGCCGATGACGCGCGCTTCCGCCGCAACGCGGATCGCAGCACGCACGAAACCGAGCTGCGCGCGATTCTGCAGGATTGGATGGGCGCCCGCGCGCGCGATGAAATCCAGAAGACGCTCGATGCCGCCGACGTGCCGTGCGGGCCGGTGTGGTCGATCGCCGATGTGGCCGCGAGCGCGCACATCAAGGCGCGCGGCATGGTCGCCGATCCCGGGCACCCGAAGCTCGCGGCGGCGCCGCTGGTGCCGCAGCCGGTCCTGTTCGGCGGCGCGCGCCCGCCGACCGCGCGCGCGCCGCTGCTCGGCGAACACAGCGCCGCCGTGCTGGCCGATGTGCTCGGATTGAACGCCGCCGAAATCGAATCGCTGCGCCGCGACCGCGTGATATGAATCGAGCGACGAGAGGAGCGCCCCATGCCCGATAACCGCTTCGCCAACACGCGCGAGGTCCGCGCGCCGCGCGGCGACACGCTCAATGCCAAGAGCTGGCAGACCGAAGCGCCGCTCCGCATGCTGATGAACAACCTCGACCCCGAGGTGGCGGAGAAGCCCGAGGAGCTCGTCGTCTATGGCGGCATCGGCCGCGCCGCGCGCGATTGGGACTGCTTCGATCGCATCGTTCGCGCGCTCAAGGACCTCGGCGAGGACGAGACGCTGCTCGTGCAGTCGGGCAAGCCCGTCGGCATTTTCACGACGCATGCCGATGCGCCGCGCGTGCTGATTGCCAATTCCAACCTCGTCGCGCACTGGGCGACGCTCGAGCATTTCCAAGAGCTCGACCGCAAGAACCTCATCATGTACGGGCAGATGACGGCGGGCTCGTGGATCTATATCGGCAGCCAGGGCATCATCCAGGGCACTTACGAGACCTTCGCCGAGATCGGCCGCCAGCACTACGGTGGCAGCATGAAGGG
>JBKOUH010000308.1:0-2581 GCA_046723285.1 Pseudomonadota bacterium | reverse complement strand
ATTCCTGACGCCGCTCTGGAATTACGTGCTGCCGTTTCTCGTCATCCTGACGATCTTGGTCTTCGTCCACGAAATGGGCCATTACTACGTGGCACGGCGTGCCGGCGTGAAAGTCGAGGCCTTCTCGATCGGCTTCGGTCCCGAAATTTTCGGATGGAACGACAAGCACGGCACGCGCTGGCGCTTCGCGGCCATTCCGCTCGGCGGCTACGTCAAGATGTTCGGCGAAACCGAGCGCCTCGCGGAAGAGGGTGATCGTCCGCTCTCGCGCGAGGAGAAATCTGTCTCCTTCCATCACAAGCGCCTCGGGCAGCGCGCCGCGATCGTCTTCGCCGGGCCATTCGTGAACTACATCTTCGCGGTTCTCGTCCTCGGCATTCTGTTCGCAACCGCCGGGCAGTCATTCAGCCCCTCGATCGTCGGACCCGTGACGCCCGGCGGCGCGGCCGAAAAGGCCGGCCTCAAGACCGGGGACAAGATCGTCCAGGTCGCGGGGCGCAACGTCGAGCGCTTTGAAGAGGTCATGCAGGCGGTTGGGCTGCGCCCGGGCCAGCGCGTTCCGCTGGTGATCGAGCGCGGCGGCCAACAGCGCGGCATCGACGTCGATGTCGGCGTGCGCATGCTGGTCGACAAACGCGGCAATGAGACTGCCTTCGGCGACCTCGGCGCCGGACCTTTCGTGCCGCCGGTCGTGGGCCGCATCATCCCGAAGAGCGCGGCCGAAGCGGCGGGGCTCGAGCCCGGCGACGTGTTCCTCAGGATCAAAGGGCAGCCGATCGAGACCTTCGCCGACGTGCAGAAGATCGTCTCGCTCAATGCCGAGGTGCCGCTTGAATTCGTCGTGCGCCGCGCCGGCGCCGACGTGGCGCTTATCGTCACGCCGAAGTGGCAGCTCTCTAAGGAGAAGGACGGCAGCCCGAAAAAGCTCGGCGGCGTCATCGGTGTCGCGCCGCAGGCCGCGTTCAGGAAGCAGCACGGCGTCGCCGACGCGTTCGTGCAGGCTGTGCGCGAGACTTACGGGCTCACAGTCTCCACCTTCACCGCGGTCGGCCAAATGATCTCGGGCACGCGCAGCACGCGCGATCTTTCGGGTCCGCTGCGCATCGCCGAGATCAGCGGCGATATGGCCCAGCTTGGCTTTTATCAATACGTCTGGTTTCTCGGCGTCCTCTCGCTCTCGCTTTGCATAATCAATTTGCTGCCGGTTCCGATGCTCGACGGCGGGCATCTGCTGTTCTACGGATTCGAGGCGGTTCGGGGAAAACCGCTCGGACAGCGCGCCCAGGAATATGGTTTCCGTATTGGCCTGGCTCTGGTAATAACCCTGATGGTCTTCGCGACCTGGAATGACCTCGTCCACCTCAAGGTCATCGAGTCGATTCGGAGCCTGTTCGTCTAAGAGGGGAGCCCCGGGTCACGATTGCGCTGCCGCGCTCGTAGGACGGGGAGTCAGAGGGCAGGGGGAGGGCACGTGCGTTTATTCGGATTGTTCGCCGCCGGAATTGTCGTGGCCGCAACGCTCTGCGCGGCCGAGACAGTCCAGGCCCAGGCGAGGCGCGGCGACATAATTCAGCGTATCGCGGTCGAAGGCACCAACCGGATCGATCCGGAAACGGTGGGTTCGTACCTGCTGGTGAAAGTGGGCGAGCCCTACGACGCGGCCAAGGTCGACCAGTCGCTGAAGGCCCTCTTCGCCACCGGCCTGTTCGCCGATGTCACCATCCGCCGCGACGGCAACACGCTCATCGTGCGCGTGATCGAGAATCCGATCATCAACCGCATCGCCTACGAGGGCAATCGCAAGCTCAAGGATTCAGACATTTCCGCCGAAGTGCCGCTGCGCGCACGCTCGGTCTATTCCAAGGCCGCGGTCGAGGCGGCGGTCAAGCGCATCCTCGAGCTCTACCGCGCCACCGGCCGCTTCGGCGCCACGGTGACGCCCAAGATCATCGAGCTGCCCCAAAACCGCGTGAACCTCGTCTTCGAGATCAATGAGGGCGATCTCACCGCCATCCGCCGCATCCGCTTCGTCGGCAATCGCTACTTCTCCGATGGCGACTTGCGCGAAGAGATCGAAACAAAGGAAAGCGCGTTCTGGCGCTTCTTCGGCACGTCGGACGTCTACGACGCCGACAAGCTCGCCGCCGACCGCGAGAAGCTCCGGAAGTTCTACCTCGGCCGCGGCTTCGCCGACATGCGCGTCGTCTCGGCCGTCGCCGAGCTCACGCCAGACAAGACCGCCTTCTTCATCACCTTCACGATCCACGAGGGCGACCGCTACCGCTTTGGCAAGATCGAAGTCCTTTCGAACCTCAAGGGCGTGCAGGGCGACCAGTTCAAGGGCGGCCTCCAGGTACGCGAGGGGCGCCGTTTCGACGGCGACAAGATCGAAAGCACGATCGACTCGCTCACCAGCATCGCCGGCTCGATGGGCTACGCGTTCGTGCGCGTCAATCCGGTGCTGACTCCGGATCGCGAGAAGAAGACGGTGGCAGTCACCTTCGATATCCGCGAAGGGCCCAAGGTCTTCGTCGAGCGCATCGAGATCAAGGGCAACGTGCGCACCCGCGACGAGGTGATC